>JAVROG010000313.1:0-8999 GCA_032162865.1 Mycobacterium sp.
GATGCTCGATGCGGTCCACGATCCACTTCATCACCCGGCTGTTCTCGCCGAACCCAGGCCACAGGAACCGGCCGTCGTCGCCGCGGCGGAACCAGTTGACGAAGAACACCTTCGGCATCTTGGACTCGTCGGAGTTCTTGCCGATATCGATCCAGTGCTGGAAGTAGTCGCCGACGTTGTAACCCAGGAACGGCAGCATCGCCATCGGGTCACGGCGCACGGTGCCGACCTTGCCCTCGGCGGCCGCGGTCTGCTCGGAACCGAGCGTGGCGCCGATGAAGACACCGTGCTGCCAGTCGCGGGCCTCGGTGATCAGCGGCACCGTGGTCTTGCGGCGGCCGCCGAACAGGATCGCCGAGATCGGCACACCCTCCGGGTCATCCCACTCTGGCGCCAGCGTCGGGCACTGCGAGATCGGGGTGCAGTAGCGCGAGTTCGGATGGGCGGCCTTGACGTCCGAGTCCGGCGTCCAGTCGTTGCCCTTCCAGTCGGTCAGGTGCTGCGGGTCGCCCTCCAGGCCTTCCCACCACACGTCGTTGTCGTCGGTCAGCGCGACGTTGGTGAAGACCGTGTTGCCTGCCTCGATCGTCTTCATCGCGTTGGGGTTGGAGTCCCAGTTGGTGCCTGGCGCAACACCGAAGAAGCCGAACTCCGGGTTGACGGCGTAGAGCCTGCCATCGTCGCCGATGCGCATCCAGGCGATGTCGTCGCCGAGGGTCTCGGCGCGCCAGCCCGGAATAGTGGGCTGCAGCATCGCCAGGTTGGTCTTGCCACAGGCCGACGGGAATGCGGCAGCGAAGTAGTACGCCTTGTTCTCGGGCGAGATCAGCTTGAGAATCAGCATGTGCTCGGCGAGCCAGCCCTCGTCGTGGGCCATCGCCGACGCGATACGCAGTGAGTAACACTTCTTGCCCAGCAGCGCGTTGCCGCCGTAGCCCGACCCGTAGCTCCAGATCTCCCGGGTCTCCGGGAAGTGGGTGATGTACTTGGTCTCGTTGCAGGGCCACGGCACGTCCGCCTGACCCTCTTCCAGCGGGGCACCGACGGAGTGCAGCGCCTTGACGAAGAACCCGTCGTCACCCATCTTCTCCAGCGCGGCCTTGCCCATCCGGGTCATCGTGCGCATCGAGACGACGACGTACTCCGAGTCGGTGATTTCCACACCGAGCTTGGGGTCCTCGGCGCCGAGCGGGCCCATGCAGAACGGCACCACGAACATGGTGCGACCACGCATACAACCGCGATACAGGTCCTTCATCAGGGCCCGCATCTCGCTGGGGTCTTTCCAGTTGTTTGTCGGACCGGCATCCTCCTCATGCTCGGAGCAGATGAAGGTGCGGGACTCGACCCGGGCGACGTCGGAGGGGTCGGACAGCGCAAGGTAGGAGTTGTGGTGCTTCTCCGGGTTCAGCCGGGTGAAGGTACCAGCCTCGACCAACTGGTCGGAGAGGCGCTGGAACTCTTCCTCGGAGCCGTCGGTGAAGACCACGCGGTCGGGCTGGGTCAGCTCGGCAACCTCCTCCACCCAGGCCAGCAGCCCCTGGTGCTTGGTGGGGGCGGTATCCAGACCGGGAATGGTTGCTGAGGTCATCGAACTCTCCTGAATCTGCTACTCGGTACTAGTCGGTTGTCGGCGGGTTCTGCTCGCGTGCGCTTACTCGTTGAGTATTGCCAGCGCGGCGACACTCACACTTAGCACTTTCTTATACAGATTATCGCGCATACCTTGTCGCGTAAGGCCCGGGCGGGTATAAGCCTGCTCACAAGACCGATTCAGAAGGATCAATTTTCCTTCAGAAATCACCCGCATCCGACCGCAACGGGGTAGTTGCCCGCTTAACCCCTCGGCCGGCACCGGTGTCAGGTATACCCGGTTCACCCAGTTCCGCCCGAACCGCCTCCAGCGCGGCGCGGATGGTGGGCATCTCGCGGTCGCGCATCGCCGCCGCGCGAGCCGCGGCGAGGGCGTGTTCGTGGAGTTCGCTGTCGATCAGGCTGACCTGGTCGCTCACCCGGGCATTCTCGGCTTCGTCCATCGAGGTGGCCTCGGTGCTCAGTATGGACTCGGCGAGCAGTACCCGGCTGGCCACCATCTGCTCCAGCACGGACCTCAGCGACGCCGTCACATCGCCCACCCACCGGTCCAGCACGGCACGGTCACCAAGCAGGCTCCGAATTTTGACCACCCACACCGTCATCGCCAATCCCAGTACCACGCACACCGCGATCCCGGCTGCCACAATCGGGGGGTTCAAACCCGGCTGCAGCCGCGAAAGCAGACCTGACACCAACCGGCTCAGCGTCAACGCCACCCCGAGCCCGAACACGGCACCGAACACCATCAACAGTCGGGTCTCGAGCCGCCGTGACTTCAGTTGCGGAGACGACGCGGGAAGTGTCGGGAGCCTGTCGATGGGCGGCAGAGCCAGCTGCACCCCCAGCACCTGGGCGACACCAGCGAGGTGGGCGTCGTTTCCCTCGGCCACCTCGACGACCACGTCGTCGAGCCGCTCCTGCACGTACTTCTGAAAATCGGCCACCCGCTGTCGCGCCAGACCGGCGATGTCCTCCTGCAACTCGCCGCGTACCGATGCACATCGGTTGCGCGCGAAGTAGGACAGCTCAACGCGGGCCTGCTGGATCTGACCGCGCAGCGTGATCGTGCGCTCCGACCTCGATTGCCGCCGTTGCCGCAGGGCCGTGCTGCGCTGCTCGCGCAGGGCCTCCACCCGGGCGCGACGCCCCGCCCCATCAGCGTCTCGATCGAACCGTTGTGCAACGTTCTGCAACCGTGATTCCCACGCTCGCAACCTGTTGCGGCGGGCGAGATCGGAGTCGGCGAGCTGTCCCTGCACGGTGGCGACCAACTCGTCAATCTGCGGATCGCCCAGTTCGGGCGCCGCGGCGACACCGACCCAGGGCACCTTGACGTAGCGAGGTGCGTGTTGGGCCAGTTTGTCCCGGTTTGCGGATTGCACGTCGCGCCAGTTCAGGTGCACATCAATCTTGGCCACCGCACCCACCACCACGTCGGCGTTCTCCGCGGCAGCGTCCAGCAACGTGCAGTCGGATTCGGTCAGTGGGGTCGACGCCGAGACCACGAACACCACCGCCATCGGCGCATCGCCGGGCCCCAGCTCCAGCGATTCGACGAACTTCTGTTGCGGAATCCGCTCCCGCAGCACAGCGGCCACACTGGAGACGCCGGACAGCCAAGGACCGGTCACCAGCACCACGTCGCGGCGGCTGATGGCCGGCGGCTCGACGTTTGGCCCGATAGCGGCGACGAGGGCGTCCACCCTGGAGGCCGGATCGTCTCGGGCGCCGGCGGTCAACGCGCCTCCTCGCACTCACCAATCGGCATTCCACCGACCCGCGACCACAACCGGAGCGATCCCCTGGCGATATCCGCCGCACAGGCACGGTGCAGACCGCTCACCGCCGTGCGGCCGTAGCGCTGCCAGTGCGCCGCCCGCGGTAGGGGCGCGGTGGGTCCCGGCCCCAGCCCGAAGGCCCGCGCCGCTTCGGTCGCGACCGCCATGCGTGCGACGACGGTGTCGTCGCTGGACAGAAACGCGCGGATCTGCCCGCCTGAGCCCGAAACGGCCTCCGAAACCGCCTCCGAAACCGCCTTCGAAACGGCCAACGCCTCCAGCTCGCAGACGGCGTCGCGCATGCGGCGATAACGCACCTGCGCGCCCGCGGCGACCAGTCGGTCGATCACGGCGTCGACGCCGCTGATCCGCCGCAATACCGCCCGCAGCTGCGTCGGGCCGCCGCCTTGACGAAGGGCGGCAACCCCCACCGCGATGCCGAACAGGTCGAGGACCTCTAACAATCGCCGC
The DNA here is from genome assembly GCA_032162865.1 of Mycobacterium sp. Lineage (GTDB taxonomy): Bacteria > Actinomycetota > Actinomycetes > Mycobacteriales > Mycobacteriaceae > Mycobacterium. The sequence continues at coordinate 3,846 of JAVROG010000313.1, forward strand.
CGCGCCGCCACCGGCACCGGAAGCTGCGCCGCCAGAAAACCGTCGAAGGATCCGTCCAGACAGGCAAGTCCGCCGGGGTGGGCGGCCAACTCTCCCAGTGCCGCGGTACACATCGCATCGAGATCGGCGAGCGCGGCGACGGCGAGCAACCCGCTCATCGGCAGCATCTCGACCCCAGCAAGCCCCAAGAGCTGGGCAAACTCCTCACAGCGGGCACCGGCCGCAACGATCGGGCCGTCGCCGCCGAAGCCGGTCAGGTCCGCTTTGTTCAGCACCGCCAGCACCGGGGACCCGTGGGTGGGCAGCGCGGCGGAATCCTCGGGCTTGACGACCTCCGCGACCACATAGACCTGCAGGTCAGCGACACTATGGCGCGGCGTCACCGTGACACCCGACCGGCGGCCCGCCAGGTCCAGCGCACGCTCGACGGTGCTGCAACCCACGCCGGGGCGTCCGCGGACTGCCACCCGCAGCGGGGCAGCGGTCCGCTCGGCGACAGCCATAATCCGCTGGTCAGCAGTTTGGCGGGCGAAGCGCGTCAGATCGTCGACGAAAATCCGTTGCCCCTCCCAATCCGATTAACGAAAAGCCCGACTAATCAAATGGTTACATCTGCGCCGCCGTCACGCGAGCCAGGTGTCACCCTGCTACCAGCCGAAAGCAACTGTTGGGTATCAATCTGGACCACAGGCGGCTACATCCGGTGTTCATGGGCCACCATGGACGGATGCACGCGCAACCCGGGGTTGGGTTACGGCCCGACACGCCGGAAGACGCGGGGAGCGCCTGGGGATATCTGCCTGCAACCAGCTTTCGCTCGCGGCGTTCGGCCCTGTCCAACGCGCAGCGCGAGACCTGGGAACGATTGTGGCCCGAACTCGGCAGGCAGGCCGACACCCCGCCCATCCAGCCTCTGGACACCCGCGCCTGGTTCGGCCGTACCGCTCCGCTGGTGCTGGAGATCGGATGCGGCAGCGGCACTTCGACACTGGCGATGGCGCGAGTCGAGCCCGACATCGACGTCATCGCCGTGGAAATCTATCGCCGGGGCCTGGCCCAGCTACTGTGCGCTGTCGACAATGCGCAGGTGAGCAACATTCGGTTGATCCGGGGCAACGGCTTCGATGTGCTCAGAGACCTGATCGCCCCGAATTCGTTGACCGGTGTCCGGGTGTTTTTCCCCGACCCGTGGCCCAAAGCGCGACACCACAAGCGGCGGTTTCTGCAGCCGGGGACGGTTGCCCTGATCGCCGACCGGCTACTCCCCGGTGGTGTGCTACACGCCGCGACCGACCATCCCGGCTACGCAGAACACATCGCCGAGGTCGGCTCGCAACTGGAACAGGGCGAATCCCGGCTGGTCCGCGTCGATTCCGCCGCCGAGTCGCTACCGATCTCCGTCACACGTCCCACTACCAAGTACGAGGCGAAGGCCCAAGAAGCGGGCAGCACCGTATGCGAGTTCGTATGGAAGCGGGCTTGATATGACACCTACCCGAAATCAGATCCGCTCATGAGCCTTGCCGGGGATATCGCCACACCAGCGGCCGCCGACCTGGCCGCCCCATCAGTGCTGACGGGGGATCTATCCCAGGTCGGGCCGCCCGGCTGCACCAAGCCGACGCAACGTGTCCTCTTGGTATGGGACGCGCCGAACCTCGACATGGGGTTGGGTTCAATCCTGGGCCGGCGGCCGACGGCGCTGGAAAGACCCCGCTTCGACGCGTTGGGCAGGTGGCTACTGGCCCGCACGGCTGAGGCCGGAGCCGGGGAGCCGGGTGCCCCTACCAGCAGAATCGAGCCCGAGGCCACTGTCTTCACCAATATCGCGCCAGGCAGCGCCGAAGTGGTGCGACCCTGGGTCGACGCGCTGCGCAACGTCGGGTTTGCCGTCTTCGCCAAACCCAAGATCGACGAAGACAGCGACGTCGACCACGACATGCTCGACCACATCGAGCGGCGCTTCCAGCAAGGTCTCGCGGGCCTGATGGTGGCGTCGGCCGACGGTCAGGCTTTCCGGCAGCCACTCGAGGAAATCGCCCGCTCCGGAATCCCTGTTCAAGTGCTCGGATTTCGTGAACACGCTAGTTGGGCACTAGCGTCGGATACCTTGGAGTTCGTCGACCTGGAGGACATTGCAGGTGTTTTCCGGGAGCCACTGCCGCGAATCGGACTTGATTCGCTACCCGAGCAAGGGGCTTGGTTGCAGCCGTTCCGGCCGCTGTCCTCGCTGCTGACCTCGCGTGTGTGACCGGCCTCGCATGTATGACAAGGCGATATGCCCGACAATCGAACAACACTGCAGAGCATCGCGCGGGTCGCTAACGATCCAGTAAGGAGCTTCCGTGTTCGCCTGGTGGGGTCGAACTGTGTACCGCTACCGGTTCATCGTAATCGGGGTCACGGTTCTGCTGTGCCTCGGTGGCGGTGTTTTCGGGCTCAGCCTCGGTAAGCACGTCACGCAGAGCGGTTTCTACGACGACGGCAGCGAGTCGGTCAAAGCGTCGGTCCTCGGCGACCAGGTCTACGGGCGTGACCGAACCGGCCACATCGTCGCCATCTTCAAAGCCCCGGCCGGCAAAACCGTCACCGACCCCCAGTGGTCGAAGAAGATCACCGACGAGCTCAACAAATTCGTCTCCGATCACCCCAACCAGGTGCTCGGCTGGGCCGGCTATCTGCGGGCACCCGACAGCGACAGTCCGGTCATCAAGGGCATGGCCACCGACGACAAGCACTACACCTTCGTCTCCATCCCGCTCAAGGGCGACAACGACGACACCATCCTGACCAACTTCAAGGACATCGAACCCGCGCTGCAGAAGCTCGACGGCGGCACGGTCCAACTCGCTGGCCTCCAACCGATCGCCAGCGCGTTGACCGGCACCATCGCCACCGACCAGAAGCGGATGGAAGTCCTGGCCCTGCCATTGGTCGCCGTGGTGCTGTTTCTGGTGTTCGGCGGTGCGGTCGCCGCCTGCCTACCCGTGATGGTCGGCGGTCTGAGCATCGCCGGCTCGCTGGGCATCCTGCGGGTGATCGCCATGTTCGGGCCGGTGCACTTCTTCGCTCAGCCGGTCGTCTCGCTGATCGGCCTCGGCATCGCCGTGGACTACGGGCTGTTCGTGGTGAGCCGGTTCCGCGAAGAGATCGCCGAGGGCTACGACACCGAGGCGGCCGTGCGCCGCACTGTGATGACGGCCGGCCGCACGGTCGTGTTCTCGGCGGTGCTGATCGCCGCTTCCGGCGCCAGCCTGCTGCTGTTGCCGCAGGGCTTCGTTAAGTCGCTGACCTATGCACTGATCACGGCGGTGACGCTGGCCGCAATCCTGTCCATCACGCTGCTGCCGGCCTGCCTGGCCGTCCTGGGCAAGCACGTGGACGCGCTCGGTGTGCGAACCGCGTTCCGGGTGCCGTTCCTCCGGAACTGGAAGGTGTCGCGGGCCTACCTGAACTGGCTGGCCGACCGCCTGCAGAAGACCAAGACCCGCGAAGAGGTGGAAGCCGGATTCTGGGGCAAGCTGACCAATTTCGTGATGAAGCGCCCGCTGGCATTCGCCATCCCGATCGTCATCGGCATGATCCTGCTGATCATCCCGCTGGGCAACATGTCACTGGGCGGCATGAGTGAGAAGTACCTGCCGCCGAACAATTCGGCGCGCCAGTCTCAGGAGCACTTCGACAAGCTGTTCCCCGGCTATCGGACCAATCCGTTGACGCTGGTAATCCAATCCACCAACCACACGACGGTCACCGACCAGCAGGTCGCCGACGTGCGCGCCAAGGCCATGTCGATCACCGGGTTCATCGACCAGGACAACAACCCGGCGAACATGTGGCAGGAACGCCCACAGGCGCCGGGCGGATCGAAGGATCCGTCGGTTCGGGTGCTGCAGAACGGACTGAGTAACGCGGCTGATTCAGCCAAGAAGCTGGGCGAGCTGCGGTCGATCACACCGCCCAAGGGCATCCAGATATACGTCGGCGGCACGCCCGCGCTGGAACAGGACTCGATTCACAGTCTGGTGGACAAGGCACCACTGATGGTGCTGGTGCTGATCAGCACAACGATGGTGTTGATGTTCCTGGCCTTTGGCTCGGTGGTGCTGCCGATCAAGGCGGCGGTCATGAGTGTGCTGACCCTCGGCTCCACCATGGGCATCCTCACCTGGATATTCATCGATGGACACGGCTCCGGGCTGCTCAATTTCACGCCCACGCCGTTGATGGTGGTGATCATCGCGCTGGTAGTGGCGGTCGGTTACGGCCTGGCCACCGACTATGAAGTCTTCCTGGTCTCCCGAATGGTCGAGGCACGAGAAAACGGCATGTCCACCCAGGAAGCCATCCGAATAGGCACGGCGACCACCGGTCGCCTCATCACCGCTGCGGCCCTGGTGCTTGCCGTGGTCGCCGGTTCCTTCGTGTTCTCCGACCTGGTGATGATGAAGTATCTGGCATTCGGGCTGATGGCGGCGCTGCTGCTGGACGCCACCGTGGTCCGGATGTTCCTGGTGCCGTCGGTGATGAAGTTGCTCGGCGACGATTGCTGGTGGGCCCCGCGCTGGATGAGGCGACTGCAGAACCGAATCGGCCTCGGCGAAATCCAATTGCCCGACGAGCGCAAGCGGCCGGCGAGCAAGGTGCGACCTCCCGTTACGGCAGGTCTGGTCGCCGCCACCCCGCGACCGCCACATGACCCAACGCACCCGGCGGCACTCGAGCGTGCCCGCCCGGCCGCCAGACCGGAACTCGGGCCTGCCCAGAACGGGCCGATCGGCGCGAGTCAGGTTCCGGTCCGTGCCGCAGCGCCGGCGAACCAATCACCGGAGCCGCCCACGGCCCGCCTCAAGGCGCCTGGCTCCCAAGGCCCGCGGGCGCGCAGCAACACCAACGGTCCGTCGGCCGCGACGACGCGCCCGCCCCGGCCGATACCGACGCCGAAGAACGCGCCACCGACACCCGCGCCGCCGCCGGCCCCGTCGGCCGATCAGACCAACAAGATGCCCGTTGCGGGCAGCCGGCCGGAACCCAAGCCGGCCAACACCGGCGACCCGGCCGACAAAACCGCCGCCCTGCCAGTGCAGCGGGCCGAAGGTGACGACGCCGAAACCGCTACCGAGAAGCTGAACACTCGCGATATCCAGGGCGAGA
>JAVROG010000314.1:0-15010 GCA_032162865.1 Mycobacterium sp.
TACCACTCCGGGCTGCTGGCCAAATACGCGATCGAGCACTGGACCCGGCTGCCCGTGGAGGTGGAGCTGGCCAGCGAGTTCCGCTACCGCGACCCGGTGCTGGACCGCAGCACGCTGGTGGTCGCGATCTCGCAGTCGGGGGAGACCGCCGACACCCTGGAAGCCGTGCGGCACGCCAAGGAGCAGAAGGCCAAGGTCCTGGCGATCTGCAACACCAACGGCTCCCAAAGTCCGCGTGAGTGCGACGCCGTGCTCTACACCCGCGCCGGACCCGAGATCGGTGTGGCCTCAACCAAGACGTTCCTGGCGCAGATCACCGCCAACTACCTGGTCGGTCTTGCGCTGGCGCAGGCCCGCGGCACCAAGTACCCCGACGAGGTCGAGCGCGAATACCGCGAACTGGAAGCGATGCCGGACCTGGTCGCCCAGGTGATCGCGGAGATGGGCCCGGTGGCCGAGCTGGCCTACCGGTTCGCCCAGTCCTCGACGGTGCTGTTCCTGGGACGCCACGTCGGCTACCCGGTGGCCCTGGAAGGCGCACTCAAACTCAAGGAACTGGCCTACATGCACGCCGAGGGGTTCGCCGCCGGCGAGCTCAAGCACGGCCCGATCGCGCTGATCGAAGACGACCTGCCGGTCATCGTCGTCATGCCCTCGCCCAAGAGTGCCGCCACCCTGCACGCCAAGCTGATGTCCAACATCCGCGAGATCCAGACCCGCGGCGCGGTGACGATTGTGATCGCCGAGGAAGGCGACGACACCGTACGCCCCTACGCCGATCACTTGATCGAAATACCAGCGGTGTCAACGCTTTTGCAGCCGCTGTTGTCGACCATCCCACTTCAGGTGTTCGCTGCGTCGGTGGCCCAGGCCCGCGGCTACGACGTCGACAAGCCGCGAAATCTGGCTAAGTCCGTCACTGTCGAGTAACCGATGACGCGGCGCAGGATCCTTGGGCTAGTTATCTTCGTCGCCGGTTATGTGACCTCGATTGTGCTGTATGTGGTGGGCGGTGCGGGCCACCCACACCAAATCGGCGACAGCCTGGCGGGCGACGGCACCACGGTGACCGTTGATATCGAAGCCATTGAGTCGGACAACAGCCTGCTTCGTGCCAACCTCGCCGTTTCGCCGAGACCCGATCTGCTGGACTCGTCAACCCACAGTCTCAAGGAAGACCTCACGGTCGTGGCCACCTCGGCGGTGACGTCGGGCAGGCGCACGTGGCCGAAGGGTTCCCTGCCCGAGATACTCCCCCTTTCGGTGACGCTGACCGGTGACGTGGCCGATTGGCCCTTCGATACCTATCGCTCGGGGCCCGTCAGCGTTGAACTCTTCTCCGGCGCCGCGCAAGTACCGGAACGAGCGCCCGTGATATTGGTGGACCGGCTGCTCGGCTGGGGAGTTGATGTGTCGCGCCTGCGCACCGACGATGCGCATGCCACGTACCAATTGGATTTGCAACGGACGCTCAGCACCGCCGCGTTCGGCGTCGTCATTCTGGGTGTGCTGATCGCGCTTGCTGGCCTCGGCTTGTTCGTTGCGGTTCAGACGATGCGTGACCGACGGAAATTCCAGCCGCCGATGACCACCTGGTATGCGGCAATGTTGTTCGCGGTGATGCCGCTGCGAAATGCGCTGCCTGATTCGCCGCCGTTCGGAAGTTGGATGGACGTCACGGTCGTGCTGTGGGTGATCGTGGTGTTGACCATCTCGCTGGTGCTGTACATCTCCTGTTGGTGGCGGCACCTGGCACCCGACTTCGAGACGCCGCCAAACCCGGAGGGCCGACGGACATGAAGCTTGGCATCGCTGGATTGCTGCTTTTCATCGTGGCGTATATCGCTTCGGCCTCGCTGTACGGCAGCGCAGGCACCGGCCCACATGACCTCACTCAAGGGCGACCGACGAGCGACGGCACCACGGTGACCATCGACCTGCAAGAGGTGCAGCAGAGCAACACCGTGCTGCTCGCGAACCTTGCGATTTCTCCCGGGCCTGGGCTGTTGGACCCGAAAACCCACGGTCTGACCGAAGATCTCAGTGTCGTGGTCACCTCTACGACAATGCCCACCAAACGGTCATGGTCGAAGGACATGCTGCCCGGTACGTTCCCCGTTCCGCTCGCACTCAGCGGTAACGTTGCCAACTGGCCATTCGATCGCTACACCTCAGGCCCGATCACCGTCGAACTCTTCCGTGGCCCCGAACAAGTGCCGGAACCCGCAGTGGTGACATTCGTGGACCGCCTCGCCGGCTGGCAGATCAACATTCCCGCCCCCAGCCAAGATGGCGGGCCGGCACCGTACCAAGTGAAGTTGCAGCGCTCGGCCGGCACCGTGGCATTCGCCGTCGTGATACTCGGTGCTTTGATTCTTCTCGCCGGCATAGGCCTGTTCGTTGCGGTTCAGACGGCGCGGGACCGACGAAAGTTCCAGCCGCCGATGACCACGTGGTATGCGGCGATGCTCTTCGCGGTGGTACCGCTGCGAAACGCGCTCCCCAACGCGCCGCCATTCGGCTCCTGGATCGATATCAGGATTGTCCTTTGGGTCATCGTCGTCTTGGTGCTTTCGATGCTGATCTACATCACCTGCTGGTGGCGGCACCTGGCACCCGACTTCGAGAAGCCTGCGAAAGCGGTTGAGCAACCGGCTGAGTCGACGAAGTAACCGTCTTCGCCCAAGGTGTACGGCGAAACACCGGGCGTGGGAAGGTTAAGCCGTGGCGGAAACTCCGGTGTCGACACGGTTTCGCACCTTGGTGCGCGCGGTGTGGCACTACATCATCCGCGCACCACTGACATACGGTTGGTTGCTGGCGCTGGCGATCACAACGATCGTGCAGAACGTGCTGACCGGACATCAGCTGCACTCGATACTCCTGCACCGCTACACCAACATCCACGCGCTGGCAACGGATCCGCTCGGTGTGCTGTTCTCCAGTCTGTTGTGGATCGACGGTAGGAGCCTGGAACCCTATCTGTTGTTATTCACCATCTTCCTGGCCCCGGCGGAACGGTGGCTAGGGCAATTGCGTTGGCTCTCAGTGGGATTGAGCGCCCATATCATCGCCACCTACGTCAGCGAAGGCCTGCTCTACCTGGCGATCGAAATGCGGGACGCCAGCGAAAGATACGTGCGGGCGCACGATATCGGGGTGAGCTACTTCATGGTCGGCATCATCGGGGTGCTGACCTATCGCATCGCGCGACCATGGCGCTGGGGCTACCTTGGGGTGCTGCTACTCATCTTCGGGTTCCCGGTGATCACCATGGACCGCATCGGCCTGGACTTCACAGCCATCGGGCATTTCGCGGCATTGCTGATCGGATTTGCGTTCTACCCGATGGCTCGCGAACGCACGAACACCCCTCGGAATCCTGGCGCACTCCAGGCCAATCTCAAGGCCGCCTTTCGACGTTTCCGCGCCCACGAGGGTCAACCTGATACTCCTCCCCGCAGTGAACCGGATCTGGGCTTAACGCGGTGGTAATTGCATGCCCATACCGTGGCGGGATGCGACCTGTGTCGCCGCGAACATTGGGTGCCGAAGAGGAGTTCCACCTTGTCGATTTGAAGACAAGGCGTCTGACGGCGCGCGCCCCCGAGCTGCTGGCCGAGCTGTCGGACCACTACGTCGCCGAGCTGCAGCGCTGCGTCGTCGAGATGAACACCAAGGTGGTTGATACGCTGGGCGGGCTCCGTGCGGAACTTGACGGCCGCCGGCGGGTCTTGGTCGAGACGGCCGCCGAACTTGGCATCGGGGTAGTCGCCGCGGGGGCCATGCCGCTGTCGGTGCCGGCCGAAATGCAGGTCACCAAGACCCCGCGATACCGGCAAATGCTTGCCGACTATCAACTGCTTGCGCGCGAGCAGTTGATCTGCGGCACTCAGTTACATGTCGGCATCAACGACCGCGATCAAGCCGTCGCGGTTGCCCACCGCGTGTCGGCGTACTTGCCCACCCTGCTCGCGCTGTCAGCCAGCTCGCCGTTCGCGTCCGACGGCTCGGACACCGGCTACGCGAGCATGCGCACGCTGGTCTGGCAGCGCTGGCCGACGACCGGGCTGGCCGCCCCGGTGCACTCGGCCGAGGAATACGACCAGCTGGTCAACGACCTGGTGGCCAGCGGAGTCATCGTCGACGCCGGGATGGTGTACTTCGACGTCCGACCGTCGAACTCCGTGCCGACGTTGGAGTTGCGGCTGTGCGACAGTTGCCCCTCGGTCGACACCATCGTGCTGATTGCTGGGCTGTTCCGGGCATTGGTCGAGCGTGAGCTCGACGCCGCGCAGGCCGGCACCCCTGCGACGATCCTGTCCCCAGCAATGGGCCGGGCCGCACTGTGGCGGGCCGCCCGGTCGGGGTTGGAAGGCGACCTCGTCGATGTCAATAGTCCGGCCAGCAAGCCGGCGTCCGAGGTGGTCAACGAGCTGGTCGCAGCACTGCGCCCACAACTGGAACAAAGCGGTGACTGGGACATCGTCAGCGAGTTGGCGCGCCAGGTGTTGATCGTGGGCACGTCCTCGGCCCGGCAACGGCGGGCGCTGCGCCGCCGCGGGCGTCTCACCGACGTGGTCGATCAGCTGATCGCCGAGACCGCCGGCCGCTGGCCGAGCACCGCGACACCCGGCGGTGACGAACCGACCCTGCTATTCGGCTACCAGCCCGACAGCGACCCCGCGGTTCGCGTCGCCGGCGTGGATGTCAGCTATGACGAAGCCGTCGACGCCGACGGTCAGCCGCGGCAGCATTATCGGACGGTGCTCGACACCATCGCCGGTCTCGGTGCAGCCGAGCTGCGGCTCCGGGAAGGACGCATCGAGCAGGACCAGCGTGCCGAGAACATCACTTTCCGTGTCACCGGCCAGAGCCGCGCCCAGCTGTTCCCGGTCGACCTGGTGCCACGCATGGTGGCCGCCGACGAATGGGCACAGCTATCCGAGGGCCTGGGGCAACGGGCGCGGGCGCTGGACGCGTTCCTGCGCGATATCTACTCCGAGCAGGCGATAGTCGCCGACGGCATTATCGGTTTGCAGGCCCTCGACCGGGCAACCGGCTTCCGCTCGACGGGCCGCCTGGCCGGCAATAATGTGCGCGCGCACGTCAGCGGCATCGACCTGGTCTGCGACCGCGCCGGCCGTTGGATGGTGCTCGAAGACAACCTGCGGGTGCCTTCGGGCACCGGGTACGCCATCGTCAACCACCGGCTGCTGAGCAAACACCTTCCCGAGCTGCAACCCCCCGCGGCGATCGAGGACGTCGACCGGGCACCGCAGATGCTGCTTGAGACGTTGCGTGCGGCGGCGCCGCTGCACGCACCCGACGAGCCCGCGGTGGTGCTGCTGTCCGCCGGCTGGGACGACTCCGCCTGGTTCGAGCACACCTTCCTGGCCGATGAAATGGACGTTGCGTTGGTGCAGCCGTCGGACCTGTCGGTGTGCGACGGAAAGCTTGTGCAGCACATCGGTTCCGGCGTCCGGCGCATCGACGTCGTCTACGCGCGGATGGACGAGGACATGTTGCTGTCATCCACCGGTTATGACGGCGCACCGTTGCGACCGCTGCTCGGGGCGATTACCAACGGCCATCTCACCATCGCCAATGCGCTGGCCAACGGCGTGGCCGACGATAAGGCGATCTACCCGTACGTCCCAGCCATGATCGAGTACTACCTCGGCGAAAAACCAAGGCTGTCCCAGGTGCCAACCTGGATTTGCGGCGAGCGCGCGCAGCGCGACTTCGTACTGGCCAATCTCGGTGACATGGTGGTGAAACCCGTCGACGGGCTAGGCGGGAGCGGCGTACTCATCGGGCCGGAAGCCTCCGATGCCGCGCTGGAGGCGCGCCGGCGGGAATTGGTCACCCAACCGGAGCGGTTCATCGCCCAGAATATGGTCGGCCTGTCCACCCACCCCACCTTCGACGGTGACGGGCTATTCCCGCATCATGTCGACCTCCGCGCGTTCGTCCATCTTCGGGCGCATACGGCCGGAACGCTGTCTGCCCACGTCCTACCTGCGGCGTTGACGCGAGCAGCCAGCCGGGGGTCGCGGATCGTCAACTCCTCGTATGGCGGGGGCAGTAAGGACACTTGGATTTTCACCGCCCCCGGCGCCGGGCAAGGTTAGACCGGCAGGCCTTACTCAAACGGAAGCTGGAAGACATGTGCGGTATCTGCGGCGAAATCCGCTGGGATGGGCGAGCAGCCGACGTCGGCGCAGTGACCCGGATGACCGGCGTCATGACGTCACGCGGACCGGATTCCGAAGGCGTGGTGGCCCACGGGCCAGTGGCGCTCGGGCATCGGCGGCTGTCGATCATCGACCTGACCGCCCGCGGTGCCCAGCCGATGGTCGACAGTGATCTCGGGCTGACACTGGTGTTCAACGGCTGCATCTACAACTACAAGGAGCTGCGCGCGGAACTCCAAACTGCCGGGTATCGCTTCTTCTCGACCGCCGACAGCGAAGTGGTGATCAAGGCGTTTCACCAGTGGGGCCTGCGGTGCGTCGACCGATTCAAGGGAATGTTCGCGTTTGCGATCACCGATCAAGAATTGGGTGTTGTGACACTGGCGCGGGACCGGCTCGGCATCAAGCCGCTGTATCTGGCGTCGGCGCCCGGCCGGTTGCGGTTCGCCTCCACGGTGCGCGCACTGCTCGACGCGGGAGATGTGGACACCGAACTCGATCGCCACGCGCTGCACCATTACATGAGCTTCCACTCCGTGGTGCCGGCGCCACGGACAATCTACCGCGGTGTGCGCAAGCTTCCGCCGGCAACGGTACGGGTGATCCAGCCCGACGGTTCGCACACCGACACCGTCTACTGGACACCGGAGTTCCGCCGTGATCCGGCTCGGGCGTTGTGGTCGGTTCGCGACTGGGAGACCGCGCTGATGGATGCGTTACGCACTGCGGTGGAACGGCGGATGGTCGCGGATGTCCCCGTCGGCGTGTTGCTGTCGGGCGGCATCGACTCCTCGATCGTGGTAGCGCTGCTGGCCGAGCAGGGCCAGCACGGGTTGGCCACGTTCAGCATCGGTTTCGACTCAGCCGGCGGCGAATCGGGCGACGAGTACTTCTATTCCGACTTGATCGCCAAGACCTTTGACACCGACCACCACAAGATCCACATCGACTCCGCGCGGCTGCTGCCCGCAGTACCGAAAACCATTGCGGCGATGAGTGAACCGATGGTCAGTCACGACTGCGTGGCCTTCTACCTGCTCTCCGAGGAGGTCAGTAGGTCGGTGAAGGTCGTGCAGTCCGGGCAGGGAGCCGACGAGATTTTGGCTGGCTACGATTGGTACCCACCGCTGGCCACTGTCGCCCGCGAACAGACCACCGACGCCTACGCCAAGGTATTCTTCGACCGCAGCCACAGCGAGGTGCAGTCACTCTTTGCGCGCGAGTACTCCATCGACGCCGACGCCAGTCTCGAATTCGCGAGTGCCCATCAGGGCGCGCCCGGCGCCGACTCCGCGGTGGACGCCGCGTTGCGGCTCGACACCCAGGTCATGCTGGTCGACGATCCGGTCAAACGCGTCGACTCGATGACGATGGCATGGGGGCTGGAGGCGCGGGTGCCGTTTCTGGACCACGACTTCGTCGAGCTGGCCGCCGCCTGCCCGCCCGAGCTGAAACTGGCCTCGGGCGGCAAAGGCGTGCTCAAGGATGCGTCGCGGGCAATGCTGCCGACCGAGGTGATCGACCGGACCAAGGGCTACTTCCCGGTCCCCGGTATCCGCCATCTGCACGGCGAGGTGTTCGACATGGTGCGCGACGCGCTGACCAACGACGCCGCCCGCAGCCGCGGGCTGTACCGTGCCGATACCGTCGAGGCCCTGCTGGCCGCACCGAACGAGTCACGAACCACGTTGGGCGGGAACGTGTTGTGGCAACTGGCGGTGCTCGAGATGTGGCTGCAAAGCATGGCGGGCTGAGGCGGGCTGGGTCTATGGGGCAACAAGTGCGCGCACTCTATGGCGCGTCGCTCTCCCCGGACGCTACCGCGTTCGCGCACATTGTCGACGAAGGCGGCTATCCCCGCGCCGTGCAGCGCTTTCTGCGCGGCCGACGGGCCAGCTCGTCGCGCGATGTCGAGTTACCGGTGCACGGCCCGGTTACTCGGGTAATCCACTCCGCCGACGGTTACTGGCTGGCCTGCGAAGTGGCACCCGACGGCGGGACACGCACGCAGATCTGGATCGTCACAACCGATCCCGAGGACCGGATGGCCCGGCGAATCGACGGCGAAGAGCGCGGGACCGCCGAGCTGGTCGGCTGGGACGGTACTCGGGTGGCAGCGATTCTGACCGGCGACGACGGGGTCGGGCAATCCTGTCTGATCGATCCGGCCGACGGCCATTGCACCGTGCTGGACCGCCGTTCCGGCGGACGGCTGGTCGACGCCTGGGCAGGCGCCTCACTGATTCGGGTCGGACCGCGCGGCTACCAGGAAACGATCATGCTGCACGGCCAGACCGAAATGGCGTTGCTGCCGTCCGATCCCGGGTCCACCACCAACGCCGGCGTGATCCTCGACGACCACCATCCGCGCCGCCTTCGCTACGGACCGACCAGCGACGACACCAAGCTGTACTACCCGGCCAAGTTGCACGGCGTGAAGGGCCATGGCTATGTGCGGGCGTTGATACGCAGCGACAACGGTTGCGGGCACGCGCGGCTGCTGGAAGTGGCGGCCACCGAGGATGGTGTCAGTTACTTCGTGGTGGCAGAACGGCCCGACTGCGACCTTGATGAGTTTGTTGTCAGTGACGATCTGTCCACCATCGCGCTGCTATGGAACATACAGGGCCGCAGCGAATTACAGATTCTCGAGTACACCGACCACACGCTGACCGAACCAATCCCGCTGCGCGGGCTGGTAGCCAGCGGGCTGTCCATCAGCGCCGGCGGCTCGATGGTCGCCATGACCATCGAAGGGCCGGATATGCCCCGAACCGTTGAGGTGGTCAACCCGCGTTCGTGTCAGTGGGAACCGATCGATCGCGAGCCCACGAGCGGGCCGATCATTCCCGGATTCTCTGCCGCATCGCGACCGGTGACGATCACTGCCCGCGACGGATTGAGTCTGAACGCATGGCTATTCCGGCCCACCCCGGATACCGAGACGACGGGTGCGGTGGTGTACCTGCACGGCGGTCCAGAAGGGCAGTCCCGGCCCGGGTACCACGAGATTTGGGCGCAACTGGTCAACGAGGGGATTACCGTGCTGGCGCCCAATGTCCGGGGCTCGGGCGGCTTCGGGCGCACCTTCGTCCATGCCGACGACAAGGAAAAGCGGTTCGCGGCCATCGACGATGTCGCCGACTGTGTGCGCTACCTGGTGGACAACGAGCTGGCTGACCCGGCGCGCATCGCCTGCGCAGGCTGGTCGTACGGTGGCTTCTTGACCATGGCGGCGCTGACGTTTCATCCCGAGCTATTCGCAGCGGGCGTCAGCGTCTGCGGGATAAGCGACCTCGGCACCTTCTTCCGCAACACCGAACCGTGGATCGCTGACACCGCGTATCCGAAATATGGGCATCCGGTCACCGATCGCGAGCTACTCGATCGGTTGTCGCCGCTACTCCGTGTCGATGCGCTCACCGCGCCGCTCCTGGTCGCCCACGGCGCCCACGACACCAACGTGCCGGTCAGCGAGTCGGAGCAGATGGTCGAGGCGCTGCGCCGCGCCGGCCGTGACGTCCGCTACCTACTCTTCGACGACGACGGTCACTCGATCACTAAGCGCGAGAACCGTGCGACGCTGGCTGCAGCGATGAGCGAATGGCTGAACAAGGCGTTCGCCGAGGTCAGTATCTAGCGGCGGGCAGCACTGACGTAGCCGAGCGAGGCGAATGTCGCCTCCTGCTCATCGCCGGTGTGTAGCGAAAGCCCTTGAGCGGCAAGCAACTCGGTGACTCCGGTGGCACCCGCCGACCAGCCGTGGGAGTTGAGGTATTCGATGACGTCGTTGCGGTCGCCCGCATACCAGAGGTCGGTCATCTCCACGTCGAATCCGTGCGCGCGCCAGCGATCGGTAGCCTCCTTCATTCGATCGGCCATCATCGGCACCGATCGGCTGGCGTCGGGCAGATTCTCGGTGGCCAGTCTGCTCCCGGCGGCGCTGAGCGCCGTGATGTTGTCCAGCAACGCGTCTTGTGCCTCCGGCGGCAGGAAGGGCAACAGGCCTTCCGCGCTCCATGCGCTGGGGGCAGTGGGGTCGAAACCGGCTTCACGCAACGCGCCCGCCCAGTCGTGGCGTAAATCGACCGCCACCGTTCGCAGCCGCGCGGTGGGCTCAGCACCCAGCTTGCTCAGCGTCGTCGTCTTGAATTCGATCACTTGCGGTTGGTCGATCTCGTACACGGCCGTGCTGGCCGGCCACGGCAGCCGGTAGGCGCGGGCGTCCAGGCCGGACGCCAAGATCACCACCTGGCGAATCCCCGCCTTGGTCGCATCGAGGAAGAAGTCGTCGAAGAACCGGGTGCGCACGGCCATCATGTCGCGCATTCGCTCCATGCCGAACTCGGCGCGATCGTCGACCACGGCGGGGTTGAGCTCGCCACTGGCCAGGCGGGTAAAGAAGTCGACACCGACCGCGCGGACCAGCGGTTCGGCGAACGGATCGTTGATCAACGGATCGGTCGCTCTGCTGGCCAGCGCGCGTCCCACGGCGACGCCGGTCGCGGTGGCGCCCACGCTGGTCGCGAGGTCCCAGGTGTCGTTGTCAGTCCGTGCCATGTGTGTCCTCCACTCGTCGCTGGACGCGAATGTAGCGACGGCTCCTGAATGTGTGCTGTGTGGAATGCTGGCAGTGATGCGGCATTACTACTCAGTAGACGCAATCCGAGACGCCGAAGCGCCGCTGCTGGCGAGTCAGCCCGATGGTGCGTTGATGAAGCGCGCCGCCTACGGCCTGGCCACCGCGATCATGCATGAGCTGACGGCGCGCACCGGCGGTGTGACCGGTCGCCGGGTGTGCGCGGTGGTGGGCTCCGGCGACAACGGTGGCGACGCGCTGTGGGCGGCGACCTTCCTGCGCCGTCGCGGCGCGGCGGCCGACGCGATACTGCTCAAACCGGAACGCACCCATCAGAAGGCGCTGACAGCGTTCCGGAAAGCGGGTGGCCGAATCGTCGAAAGTGTCTTGGCAACAACCGATCTCGTCATCGACGGCGTGGTAGGCATCTCCGGCTCGGGAGCACTGCGGCCGGACGCGGCCGAAGTATTCGACGCTGCCGGCGCGATCCCGGTGGTCGCCGTCGACATCCCCAGCGGCATCGACGTGGCGACCGGGGCGATCACCGGACCGGCCGTGCACGCCGCGCTCACGGTGACCTTCGGCGGCCTCAAACCGGTGCACGCGCTGGCCGACTGCGGCCGCGTCGAGCTCGTCGACATCGGGCTCGATCTGCCCGACACCGACGTCCTGAGCTTCGAGGCCGCCGACGTGCTGGCGCGGTGGCCGATCCCCGGTGCCCACGACGACAAGTACACCCAGGGCGTCACCGGCGTGCTGGCCGGATCGTCGACGTATCCCGGTGCCGCCGTGTTGTGTACCGGTGCCGCCGTCGCGGCGACCTCCGGCATGGTCCGCTACGCCGGCAGCGCCAATCACGACGTGCTTGCGCACTGGCCGGAGGTTATCGCCTCGCCCACCCCGGGATCGGCCGGACGGGTGCAGTCCTGGGTGGTCGGTCCCGGACTGGGCACCGACGAAGCCGGCGCCGCCGCCCTGTGGTTCGCGCTGGAAACCGACCTGCCGGTACTGGTCGACGCCGACGGCCTGACCATGCTGGCGGCCCACCCCGATCTGGTGGCCGACCGCGCCGCCCCCACCGTGCTGACGCCGCACGCCGGGGAGTTCGCCCGGCTGGCCGGGGCGAAGCCCGGTGACGACCGGGTCGGTGCTGCCCGGCGGCTCGCCGACACGTTCGGAGCCACCGTGCTACTCAAGGGCAACGTCACCGTCATCGCCGATCCCGGTGGTCCGGTCTATCTGAACCAGGCGGGGCAGTCCTGGGCCGCCACCGCTGGATCGGGTGACGTGCTGTCCGGGATGATCGGCGCGCTGCTGGCGTCGGGCCTGCCTGCCGCCGAGGCGGCAGCGGCGGCGGCGTTCGTGCACGGGCGCGCGGCGGCGCTGTCGGCCGCCGACCCCGGACCCGGCGATGCGCCGACGTCGGCATCACGAATCCTGCACCACATCCGGGCCGCCCTGGCCGCCTTATAGATTTCCACCCCTTTCCAGCCCCTAACGAAAGGTTCCACTGTGACCCTCAGCCACCCGTCCGTGCCCGCGCACTCAATCGCCCCCGCGTACACCGGCCGCATGTTCACCTCGCCGATACCGGCGCTGCGGCTGCCCGAGGAGTCGATGGATCCCGAGGCCGCCTACCGCTTCATCCATGACGAGCTGATGCTCGACGGCAGCTCGCGGCTGAACCTGGCCACCTTCGTCACCACCTGGATGGACCCCGAGGCCGGCAGATTGATGGCCGAGACGTTCGACAAGAACATGATCGACAAGGACGAATACCCGGCGACCGCGGCCATCGAGCAGCGCTGCGTCTGCATGGTGGCCGACCTCTTCCACGCCGAGAACCTGCGCGACGACGACCCCAACAGCGCGATCGGGGTGTCCACCATCGGCTCCAGCGAGGCGGTCATGCTGGGCGGGCTCGCGCTGAAATGGCGCTGGCGCCAGAAGGTCGGTAAAGGTTGGGAAGGCCGCACGCCGAACCTGGTGATGGGTTCCAACGTGCAGGTGGTGTGGGAGAAGTTCTGCCGTTACTTCGACGTCGAACCGCGCTACCTGCCAATGGAGGAGGGGCGCTACATCATCACTCCGGAGCAGGTCATCGACGCCGTCGACGAGGACACCATCGGGGTGGTGGCGATCCTGGGCACCACCTACACGGGCGAACTGGAACCGGTCGCCGAAATCTGTGCGGCGCTGGACAAGCTGGCCGCCGACGGGGGAGTGGACGTGCCGGTACACGTCGACGCCGCCAGCGGGGGCTTCGTGGTGCCCTTCCTGCACCCGGAACTGAAGTGGGATTTCCGGCTGCCGCGGGTGGTGTCGATCAACGTCAGCGGCCACAAGTACGGGCTGACCTACCCGGGCATCGGGTTTGTCGTCTGGCGTAGCGCCGAGCACCTGCCGGAGGAGCTGGTCTTCCGGGTCAACTATCTGGGTGGCGATATGCCGACCTTCACGCTGAACTTCTCCCGCGCGGGCAACCAGGTCGTGGGTCAGTACTACAACTTCCTGCGGCTGGGCCGCGACGGCTACACCAAGGTCATGCAGGCTTTATCGCAGACCGCGCGGTGGCTCGGTGAGCAGTTACGCGTAGGGGAGCATGCCGAGCTGATCACCGACGGCACCGCGATCCCGGTGGTTGCCTTCCGTCTCGCCAAGGACCGCGGCTACAACGAGTTCGATCTCTCCCACGAGCTGCGCGGCTACGGCTGGCAGGTGCCTGCCTACACCATGCCCGACAACGCCACAAATGTGTCCGTGCTGCGCATCGTCGTGCGCGAAGGCCTCTCCGCCGACCTGGCCCGCGCGTTGCACGACGACGCCGTCAAAGCGCTGGGTTCGTTGGACAAGGTCAAGCCGGGCGGCCACTACGACGCCGAGCACTTCGCGCACTAGCCTGGGGCGCTCGGTCGGCGCTCTGGGACAATGGGTGCCGTGGCCGTAACCCCGATTTCTCTGACGCCGGGTGTCCTCGCCGAGGCCGTCGTCGACTTGGGCGCTATCCAGCACAACGTGCGCGTACTGCGTGAGCACGCCGGGAACGCGCAGGTCATGGCCGTCGTCAAGGCCGACGGTTACGGTCACGGGGCGACGCGCGTCGCGTACGCCGCGGTGGCCGCCGGTGCCGCCGAACTCGGCGTCGCCACCGTCGACGAGGCGTTGGCATTGCGTGCTGACGGCATTGCCGAGCCGGTGCTGGCCTGGCTGCACCCGCCCGGCTTCGACTTCGGACCCGCGCTGCAGGGCGACGTCGAAATCGCGGTCTCCTCGGTGCGCCAGCTCGAGGAATTGCTCGACGCGGTGCACCGGACCGGCACGCAGGCCACCGTCACGGTCAAGGTGGATACCGGCCTGAACCGCAACGGCGTGGCTTCGGCCGATTACCCGGCGATGCTGACCGCGTTGCGTCAGGCCGTCGCGGACCAGAAGATACGCGTGCGCGGACTCATGTCGCACATGGTGTACGCCGACGCACCGGAAGAATCCATCAACGACGTGCAGGCCCAGCGGTTCCGCGAAATGCTGACCTACGCGCGCGAGGAGAAGGTCGAGTTCGAGGTGGCGCACCTGTCGAACTCCTCGGCAACGATGGCCCGTCCCGACCTGACCTTCGACCTGGTGCGCCCGGGTATCGCGGTGTACGGGCTGAGCCCGGTGCCTAAACTGGGCGACATGGGTCTGGTGCCGGCGATGACAGTGAAATGCCCTGTCGCACTGGTGAAATCGATTAAGGCGGGGGAGGGGGTTTCCTACGGGCACACCTGGATTGCACCCCGCGACACCAACCTGGCGCTGCTGGGAATCGGGTATGCCGACGGTGTATTCCGATCCCTCGGCGGACGGCTGGAGGTGCTGATCAACGGCCGTCGGCGGCCCGGCGTGGGTCGGGTCTGCATGGACCAGTTCGTGGTCGACCTTGGACCTGGGCAACCGGACGTGGCCGAAGGCGACGAAGCGATCCTGTTCGGGCCGGGCAGCCACGGCGAGCCCATCGCGCAGGACTGGGCCGATCTGGCCGGCACCATCCACTACGAAGTGGTCACCAGCGTCCGAGGGCGCATCAGCAGAACCTACCGCGAGGCGCAGACCGGTGAGTCCTGACCGAAGCCGTCGCAGTCAAAAAGGCAAGGCATGGCTGGCGGGCGGCGCCGGGCTGACCGCCGTCGCCACCCTCGTCGGCGCCTCGGCCCGCAAGACGATCATCGAACGAACCGCCGCGAGTGAAGACCCT
>JAVROG010000315.1:0-5160 GCA_032162865.1 Mycobacterium sp.
CACCCACCTTCGGCAACCGCTCCCGCAACGCCCGGGCATACCGCAGCTTGCTCGCCGCCAGACCCTGACTGATCCGCAACCCCGCACCCACCTCGGCGGCCACCGCCGCCTCGGTGTCGATCGCCCAATCCGCAGTCTCGCAGGACTGGCCCAACCGGTAGCCGAACAACTCCCCGATCGCCACCAACTCCGCGCCCGCCGCCTGGTTCGCCACCCGCGCGGCCGCCCGGATCCGCCCCACCCAGCCCGCCGACTCCGCGGTCGCGGTCCGCTGCGCAAACCGCTCAGCGATGCCCGCCAAACCCGCGACCACCTCCGGCGCAGGACCCTCCACCGGCGACAGATCGAACATACATTCGATTATGCCACCGGCGTCCGACAGCCCTGCGTGGTGGGCATATCGCCGAGATGGGTACAAGCCTTACGGTGTGTACTTGCGCCGCAGTAACAGAACTGAAGGAGGACCATGACGCCCGCATCGAGCGAGCCCTCGACCGGTAAGCGCCATCACGTCGTCATCGTAGGAAGCGGGTTCGGCGGCCTGAATGCGGCCAGAAAGCTCAAGCGGGCCGATGTGGACATCACTCTCATCTCCAAAACGACCACCCACCTGTTCCAGCCACTGCTCTACCAGGTGGCCACCGGCATCCTCTCCGAGGGCGACATCGCCCCGACCACCAGGCTGATTTTGCGTAAGCAAAAGAACGTGCGGGTGCTCCTTGGTGAGGTCAACGCCATCGATCTGAAGGCGCAGACGGTCACCTCCAAATTGATGGACATGGAGACGGTGACCGAGTACGACAGCCTGATCGTGGCGTCGGGCTCCCAACAGTCCTACTTCGGCAACGACGAGTTCGCCACGTTCGCGCCCGGCATGAAGACCATCGATGATGCGCTGGAGCTGCGCGGCCGCATTCTCGGCGCGTTCGAGGCCGCCGAGGTGAGCACCGACCCGGCCGAGCGGGAACGTCGCCTGACCTTCGTGGTGGTCGGTGCCGGTCCCACCGGCGTCGAGGTGGCCGGGCAGATTGTCGAACTCGCCGAGCGCACGTTGGCCGGCGCATTCCGCACCATCACGCCCAGCGAGTGCCGGGTGGTCCTGGTCGACGCCGCACCCCTGGTGCTGCCGCCGATGGGCGAGAAGTTGGGCGGCAAAGCCCAGCGGCGGCTGGAGAAGATGGATGTCGAGGTCCAGCTGAACGCCATGGTGACCGCCGTGGACTACAAAGGCATCGCGATCAAGGAAAAAGACGCCGGCGAGCGCCGCATCGAATGCGCATGCAAGGTGTGGGCGGCCGGCGTCCAGGCCAGCAAACTAGGCGAGATGGTCGCCAAGCAGTCCGACGGAACCGAAACCGACCGCGCCGGACGGGTGGTCGTGGAGCCCGACCTCACGGTCAAGGGGCATCCGCACGTTTTCGTCATCGGTGACCTCGCGATGGTGCCCGACGTGCCCGGCATGGCGCAGGGCGCGATCCAGGGCGCGAAGTACGCCACCAAAATCATCAAGAACACCGTCAAAGGCAAAGACGACCCGGCCACCCGCGAGCCGTTCAAGTACTTCAACAAGGGCAGCATGGCGACCATCTCGCGGTTCAGCGCCGTGGCGCAGGTCGGCAAGGTGGAGTTCGGTGGCTTCATCGCCTGGTTGGCGTGGCTGGTGCTGCACCTTGCGTACCTGGTCGGCCACCGCAACCGGATCGCCGCGATGTTCTCCTGGCTGATCTCCTTCCTGGGCCGCACCCGCGGACAGATGGCCATCACCAGCCAGATGATCTATGGCCGAGTGGTGACCAAATGGATGGAGGAAAGCCAGGGGCTCGCGCCTGCCGAAAGCCAGGGCGCACTGGCGACCGCCGAACAGGCCGAAAAGGCCGAGAAAGCCGCGGGCTAACCCAGGGCCTGGTCGATATCGGCGAGCAGATCCTCGGTACCTTCCAGGCCGACCGAGATACGGACCACGCCGTCGCCGAGCCCGATGGCGGCGCGGCCCTCCGGACCCATCGCCCGGTGCGTCGTCGTAGCGGGATGTGTCACAAGCGATTTCGTGTCGCCGAGGTTGTTGGAGATGTCGATCAGCCTTAGCTTGTCGAGCACCTCGAAGGCCCGTTGCTTTGCAGCGCCCTCCGGGCTCCGCAGCTCGAATGTGACAACCGTTCCGCCACCGGTCATTTGACGCTTGGCCAGGTCGTACTGCGGGTGTGACGACAGAAACGGGTAGCGCACCCACCCCACCGCGGGATGGCCCTGCAGGAACTCCGCAATGCGCTGCGCCGAGGAATTGCTGTACTGAACCCGAACCGCAAGCGTTTCAAGGCCTTTCAGCATTACCCAAGCATTGAATGCGCTCATGGCCGGTCCGGTGTGCCGCATCAGCTTCTGGACCGGACCGTCGATGTACTCCTGGTCTCCGAGAATGGCGCCGCCCAGCACCCGGCCCTGACCGTCGATGTGCTTGGTGCCCGAGTACACCACCACGTCGACCCCGAGCGGGAAACCCTGTTGCAGCAACGGCGTCGCAAAGACGTTGTCCAGCACTACTTTTGCGCCCGCCGCGTGCGCCAATTCAGTCACCGCCGCGATGTCGACCAGCGACTGCATCGGATTGGACGGTGTTTCGAAGAAGACCGCCTGGGTGGGTACCGACAGCGCCTCCTCCCATTGTGAGAGGTCGTCGCCGTCGACGAAGACGGTTTCCACCCCCCAGCGCGGCAGAATCTCGTTGCACACCACGAAACACGACCCGAACAGGCTGCGCGCCGCCACCAGTCGGTCGCCGGCCCCCAGCAGCGCGCCCAGCGAGACGAACACCGCGGCCATGCCGCTGGCCGTCGCGAATGCCGCCGGGGCACCCTCGATCAGGCGTAGTCGTTCCTGGAACATGGTCACGGTCGGGTTGCCGTAGCGCGAGTAGACGTAGTGATCCACCTCGCCGGTGAACGACTGTTCGGCGACCGCCGCCGACGGGTAGACGTAGCCGGAGGACAGGAACATCGCCTCGGAGGTCTCTTCGAACCCCGATCGCGTCAGTCCGCCGCGCACACCGATCGTCGCCGGACCCACGCCTTCAGGCAGCGCCTTGGGCGTGCGTACGGACTCGCTATCAGTCATCCCTGCTACTAACCTTGTTTCTAACCTTGCTTCCAAGGCAGCCCAACCGCGCGCCAGCCCGTGTCACCGCGGTGGCCATGGGCATCGAGCTGACCTTCGAAGCCGTCCAGCACGTTGAACGACGGCGCTATGCCGGCCGCCGTGGCGACTTCGGCGGCGCCGATCGAGCGGTTACCCGATCGGCACAGAAACACCACCGGCCGCTCACCCTCGCCCGCGGGGATCTTGTCCTGGAGTTCGGCGAGGAACTGGTCGTTGTGCTGCCCGTTGGACTTGTTCCATTCGATGTAGACCACGTCGCGGCCAAGGCTTGACAGGTCGGGAACTCCGACGAAGCGCCATTCGGCATCGGTACGCACGTCCACCAGCACGGCGTCGGGGTTGTCGCTCAGCACTTTCCAGGCCTCAAGGGGCGTGATATCTCCTGCGTAGCTCACGCGCGAGAGTCTCGCACACTCAAGCGTGCCGCGACCTCTCGGGCGCGGTCGCGGGCGGTGGCCACGTCGGGGGCGGTGGCCAGCGCCACACCCCATTTGGCCGACGTCGCAATGGGCTGCTCCGCGGCGGCCGGACCGAACACCCGCAGATCGCTCTCGGGCACACCGAGTGCGGCGGCGAGCAATTCACCGCTGGGCGCCACACCCGGCGCGGCCGGACCGTGATCGATCACCCGGGCGGCGCCCGGCGAGACCATCATGGTGTCCACCGCTACCCCCAGGACGGTCCGGGCTTGCAACTCGAATGCCGAAAGTCGCTGGCTGCGCAGCGTTATCCAAGCGCTGTCGGGCAGTCCCGCGCTGACCTCAGCGAAATACACCTCGTCGCCGTTGATCATCAATTCCACGCTGTAAACCCCGCGCCCGCCGAGCGACTTCACGATACGCGCGGCGATCGACTTCGCCGCGTCGAGAGCGGCAGGGGTCATTTCCTGCGGTTGCCAGGATTCCAGTGCGCCGGTGTCGTCGCTGCGATGCCCAATGGGTGTGCAGAACTCGAGGAGCGGCCCCGACGGGCCTTCACTGCGCACCACGATCAGCGTGACCAAAAATTCGATGTCGACCACCGTTTCCGCCCAGACCCGGCTACCGCCACCCGCAGTCGCGCGCTCCCAGGCCCGCGCGACCTCGTCAGCACCCTCCACCACCGATCGGCCCGCGTGATTCGGTCCCAAGATCGGTTTGACCAGCAGCGGGAAGCCAGCATGGGCAGCCACCGCCTCGAGTTCGGCGAGCGATTCGACGAACCAGAACGGGGCGGTGGGCAGGCCGAGCTCGTCGGCGGCCAGCCGACGCAGGCCCTCCCGATCGGCGGTCAGCCGCACACCGCGGGCACTGGGCACCAGCTCGATGTCCTGGGCTTCCAGGCCGTCGAGGGCAACCACGTCGACACCATCGGTGAGCGTTACCACAAAATCCGGTTGCACCCCTTCCGCGACCGCCGTGAGCTCGTCGGCGTCGGTCACCGTGTCGGCGTCGGCGGTCATCACCTCGGCGCCCAACCGCCGCAGTGCAACCGCCAGCTCCAGGCTGCAGTCATCGGAACCCAGCAGCAGCACACGCGGGCCAACGTCGGATTCGGCTACGTCGGGTTCGGGTTCGGCAGGCTCCGGCGCGACGGGGAACTCCTCGATGGACAACACCGTCGTGGCATCCGCAACATGCGCTGGGCGCTCGTGGTTGCCGGTCTCGTCCTGTCCTTCGGTCAAGCCGTCAGTCACCAGCTCACCCCCTTGCTCGGTAGTAGTCCCGCCGCTCAAGGATAGGGGCGCACCAGAGTACGACGCGTCTCGACTCATTCTTCGTAATCTTGTGCGGCTCTGCTGACGGCCGCCGGCGGCGATCGCGACCAACCGCAGCACCATGACGTCGCTGGCGGGAGGGGGCGGCTCTGCGCCGGCTACGCAGCGGGTCGCCACCATTGAGTCAGGGTTGGCCTGGCAATAGCTGCACCATCAGGCCGTTGCCTTCGGCCAGCACCGCGTCGTCACCATCCACCAACTCCGCCGACACGAACGCTTTGCGGCCTTCGATCCGGGTCATGCGTCCGCGG
>JAVROG010000316.1:0-6872 GCA_032162865.1 Mycobacterium sp.
AATTCGCCCTGCAGGCACTGGGCGCGACGCCGGTGACGGTGGAGGCTTCCGACATTTCCGCCCGGCGCAGCGCGACCACCCTGGGCAATTGAACGTGACCGCCCGAGCACCGTTCGCGGGGTGGCGCGTGCTCGAACTGTCCAATGGAATAGCGGCGGCCTATGCGGCCAAGATGTTCAACGACGCGGGCGCCGATGTGGTGAAAATCGAATCAGCACGGGGTGACTCACTACGCAATTGGTCTGCCGGGGGCGGGCCGCCCGGGGCATTGTTCGAATACCTGGCCGCTGGCAAGCGGTCGGTGGTCGGTCGCGATAAGACAGAAGTCGCGCGGTTGCTGGCCGGAACCGACGTGGTGCTCACCGACCTGACCGACGGGTGGACGCTCGACGACATCACGGCACACACCGGCCCGTCGGCGGTGGTCGTCTCCGTGACGCCGTTCGGCACGACCGGCCCGTATGTCGAAGAGCAGGTGCACGCCAATGAGTTCATCCTGCAAGCGCTTTCCGGATCGATCGCCAGCCGGGGCTGGCCGGGCGACGAACCCGTTCAAGCGGGAGGCCGGCTCGGTGAGTGGTTGGCGGGCACGTTCGCGGCTGCGGTCGCCGCGGCTACCGCTCGGCACGCTGCGCGGGGCGGTCGCGGTGAGATCATCGACGTGTCAACCTATGAGGCGATGGCGATCGCAATGGGTGGCCTGCCCGCCATGTCGGCCAGCGTGATGGGCGTGGACTCCTTGATGAACTCCCGCAGCCTGGAACTGCCGTCAATCGTCCCCACTGCCGACGGCATGGTCGGCTTCTGCACCATTACCGCGCAACAGTTTCAAGACTTTCTGGTGCTGATCGAGCGGGCCGACCTGATCGACGACGCCGAGCTGGCATCGGTCGATGGCCGGATCGCGCGCCGCGACGAGTTCCTCGGCATGGTCACCAGGTGGACCGAAACCCGGACCACTGAAGAGATTGTCGACCTTGCGGTGGCATTCCGAATTCCGGTGGCGCCCATCGCAACGCCAGCGATGCTGCCCGGTGTTGACCACTTCGTGCAACGGGGTGTGTTCGTCGAATCCGAACGCGGGGTGCTGCAACCGCGAGTGCCCTACCGCGGTGAAGCGATCGCGACCAGGCCGCCAGGCCGGGCCCCAGAACTCGGCGCGGATACCGGCAACGTGGCGTGGTCACCTCGGCCCGAGCGGTCTTGGCCAACCGCAGAAAGCGCACTTCCGTTGTCCGACTTGCGAGTTGCCGACCTGACCGCGTTCTGGGCGGGGCCCTCGGCCACCCAGTTCCTCGGAGCTCTTGGCGCCGACGTGATCAAGGTGGAGGGCGTTCGCCGGCCCGATGGTATGCGGTTTTCCGCCGCCCGCCCGCCCACGTGGGACCAGTGGTGGGAGTGGGGCCCGGTGTTTCTGTGCAGCAACAACAACAAGCGCGGCATCAGCGTCGAACTCAGCACCGACGCGGGACGCTCCATCGCGCTGGACCTCATTGGCGCAAGCGATCTCGTCATCGAGAACTTTTCACCCCGGGTGATGGAGAACTTTGGCTTGACTTGGGACGCGGTGAGCGCGGCAAACCCGCGCGCCGTCATGGTGCGGATGCCGGCATTCGGGCTGGACGGGCCGTGGCGCGACCGCGTTGGATTTGCGCAGACCATGGAGCAGGCGACGGGAATGGCCTGGATGACCGGACATGCCGACGGCCCACCACTGATTCCGCGCGGCGTTTGCGACCCGATCGCCGGGTTGCATGCCGTCTTTGCCGCCGTGGCGGCACTGGTCATCCGCGACCGGGACGGGACCGGGGTGTATGTCGAATCGACAATGGCGGAGGCGGCGTTGAACGTCGCCGCCGAGATGCTGGTTGAATACTCGCGCAACGGAATTGAACTGCGGCGCCAAGGCAATCGTGGCCCTGGAGCAAGTCCGCAAGGTGTGTACCGCTGTCAGGGTGACGACGAATGGGTGGCGCTCGCCGCCATCGACGACCCCGGTCGTGTCGCGCTGGGCCGCCTCATCGGCCGGCCCGAGCTGGGCCCCGACGAAGCCGGGTGGCGGGAGCGCGCCGACGACTGCGACAAGCGGATCGCGGACTGGGCGGCACGCCACGGGGTGACCGATGCGGTCAGTGCCCTGCGTTCCGCCGGCATGTCCGCCGCGCCCGTGCAGGCACCCGCCGGCTTGCTCACCGACCCGCAGTTGCTCAACCGCGGCTTCTGGGAACGGGTCGACCACCCGGTCGCGGGTTCGTTTTTGTGCACCGGCATGCCGTTTAGGTTCGTCGGCAAGCCGAGACGCTGGATACGACGGATCGCGCCGCTGTACGGCGAGCACACCGACGAGGTACTGACCGACGTGTTGGGTTACAGCCAAAGAGATCTGGCCACAATGCGCGAGTTCGGGATCACCGCGACCCGGCCGGCGGGTTTATGACGTGGCAGTGACGCTGTGTGTGCCGCCGCGCCCGGGAGAGTTGTGCGCACCGGTCCGGTTCCTCCTGCGGCAGGACTCGGTGGTCATGGAACTGACCGCACGGCACCGCATCACCAGCGTCGAGTGGGACGAGCGTGAGCACGCGGTGGTCATGGTCGTCGAGATCACCGATCCACAGACCGCGCGGCCGGTCGACGTGCGAATCGACGTCATCGACGGTGACGCGTCGCATGCTGACGCGCGGGTCCGGACGATCGGCCGGATTGTGCGCGGCGGAAAGGAATTCGAGGTCGTTGGCACCTACCTCGGCGTCGTCGCAGACGAAAACTAAAGCGATCTAAAGGAATCTAAAGGGAGAGGTGAGGGTGAGCGCAACCGAGCGCACCGCGGCCATCGTCGGGGTGTACAACACCCCGCAGGCTCGCCGACTGGAGGGCGACACCTCGCGTGGTCTGGCGATCCAGGCCATCCAGGGTGCGCTCGCCGACGCCGGCCTGCGCCTTGAGGATGTGGATGGAATCAGTGCGGGTCCGATGTCCACCGCGTTGATTTACGACCTGCGGATCGGGCCCGCGTGGCAGGGGCTGGGCTTCGGCGTCGGCATGATCACCGAGGCGGCCACTGCAATCGAACACGGCATGGCCGACGTGGTGGTGCTGGTCGCCGCTCAGGCGGGTGAGTACCGCGATCACGAGGCCACCGCGCCGTGGACGCGGCCGGAGAACGAATTCGTCGCGCCCTGGGGCATGTTCACCACCGCCGAGTTCGCCCTGATCGCCCGACGGCACATGCATGTCTACGGCACGACGCGCGAACAACTGTCGGTGGTCGCCGCCACTATCCGCAACAACGGGTCGAACAATCCCGAAGCCGTTTACTACCATCGTGGCCCGTTCAGTCCGGCCGACATAACCGCGTCCCGCATCATCGCCGACCCGTTTCATCTGCTCGACTGTGCCACCACCTCCGAGGGTGGCTGTGCGCTGGTGATTGCCAACCTGGGCGTGGTCAGGGATAAGGCGGAGGTCGCCACCCGACCCGTCTACATCCTGGGCAGCGGTGCTGATTTTCACGGCCCGTCTTATCAGCACCCGCCCGCCTGGGATCTGGCGGGCCGCCGCGGCGATCACGTCAATGGGGTAGTGGGCCGGCGTGCGGCCGATCGTGCATTCGCCCACGCCGGCCTGCGCCCAGCCGACGTGGACGTGCTGGAACTCTACGATCCGTTCTCGTTCGAAATCATTCGCCAATTAGAGGCTTTCGGGTTCTGCGGAGAGGGCGAGGGTGGACCTTTTGTCGCCGACGGACACATCGCCATCGACGGCAGCCACCCGATCACCACGGACGGAGGAACCATGTCGTTCAGTCACGCGGGGGCCAACCCGCAGATGATGCAGCGCGCCGTTCGGGCCGTTCAGCAGTTGCGCGGCGACGCGGCCGCCCTGCAGGTGCCGGATGCCCATATCGCGTTGTGCAGCAACGGGGGAGCGGGAGCACTGTTCACCACGGTGCTGTTGCTCGGAGACGAACCACGATGAACGCCGAGCCGACCAAGGTGTTGCGGCCGCAGACAGGATCTGTTCCCCACGCCAGTAGTCCTGTCAGCCAACCGTTCTGGCGGGGATGCCAGACAGAAGAGCTGCGTTATCAACGCTGCCAGGGCTGCGGTGAGTCGAACTTTCCACCGACAGAGCACTGCCGTTATTGCCTGTCAGCCGATCTGGCCTGGCTGGCGAGTAGCGGCATGGGCGAAATATACAGCTGGACAATCGTTTACCGGCCGGTGACCGCAGACTTCGACCCGCCCTATGCGCCGGCGATCGTTACGCTGGAGGAGGGTTACCAGATGCTGACCAACATTGTCGGCCTGGCACCCGAAGAGCTGGCGGTAGGCATGCCGGTACAGGTTCAATTCCACACCGTCGGTACGGATTTGACGCTCCCGTACTTCACCAGGTCGCCATGAGCCCCCGGCGCACCACGAATGGTCTGCCGGTCACCGCCTACCTGGTTCTGGGCGTGCTAGCGGCCACCGATGAACAACTCACCGCCGGCGAGATCAAGATGCGCGCCGAGTTGTCGGTCGGTCACTTTTACTGGTCGCCGTCGGTCAGTCACGTACGACGCGAACTGAACAGACTGTTGGAGCGGGGGATGGTCAACGAGATCGAAGCCCAATCCGGAAAACGTGCGATCACGTTGTACGAGACCACCGATCCCGGCCTCGATGCGCTGCGCCGCTGGGTGCAGCACTTCCCCGGTCAGGACCTGGTAGTCATCAAACACCCCGTAATCCTGCGAACCTGGCTGGCCCGCGGCGAGGATCCAGAACACGTCATCGACACCCTGGATCGGCATCTCGAGGCGACGCGGGCCCGGCTGGACGAAGCGCTGTGGTCGCGGCAGCGTTCCCGCGACCTCGGCATCCTCGACGATCCCGATCAGCGCTACTCGTTCGCCGTCCTCGGCTACGCGATCCGTGGCCTGTACGCCGAGATCTCCAACATCACGCAGCTTCGTGATGAGATCGCTTCGGGCACAACACGCGATCCGGTCCGGCGGGTGCCGCGATCCAAAGGGCAGATCCGCCGTCGGGTGCGCAAGGACTGAGCCGCTCCATCGAGCCTCGGGCTTATCCGCCCACCATGATCAGGCCGCCGTCCACCGCCAGGAGCTGCCCGGTAATGAAGCCCGAGCCAGAACCGGCCAGGAACACCAACACGGGTCCCAGATCACGCGCCGGGTCCCCCAGTGCCCCGCCGAGCGGAATCCGCGCCTGGAGCTGCTGGTCGATCAGGGCTCCGGCTTCCGGACCGAGGAAGTCTCGCAGGCGGTCAGCCCCGGGTGTCTGCACCGCCGGCGCCAGCGCGTTGACGGTGATCTTGTCGGCGGCCCACGCTTGGGCGGCCGATCGCGTCCACGCCTGCACAGCGCCCTTCGTCGCGGCGTACACGGCGGAGATCGGGCTGCCCATCACGGCTTCAGAAGAGCCGAAATTGATGATCCTGCCGCCCTTACCCTTCATCACCGCGTAGGCGGCCTGATTCGTCAGAATCGTCGCCTTCACATTGGTGTCCAACAAGAACGAAATATCGTCGGCAGCAATGTATCCCGGGATTCCGGGTTGCCACAGTCCCGCAGCGTTCACCAAGACGTCGAGCCCACCGAAGTCATCGGCCACGTGTCGCACCACCCGCGAGACGGCATCCGGGTCGCGCACATCGCACTGCAGCCAGGTCGCGACGAGATCCTCGGGCGGCGGCGTCTGGCGGTAGGTGGCGGCGACCTGTGCTCCCGCGCCGGTGAGCGCCGCCACCGCGGCCGCACCGATACCCGTCGCCGCACCCGTCACCAGGATCCGCCGGCCGGCCAGCGGTGCCGTTGCGTCTGACATGGACGAAACGTTACGCGCGCACCGCGACCCTCGAGAGCAGATCGGCGAGGCGGTCGGGTTGGTCCACCATCGAAAAGGTCCGCGCTCCCTCGATGACTTCCAGTCGGGCGCTGGGAATCAGCGCGGCCAGCCGTCGACCGTCCTCTTGTCCGAAGAACAGGTCGTCGGCCGACCACGCGATCAGCGCCGGCTTGTCGAACTCGGGCAGCCGGGCCGCGACCCCGGTGGTGACCTCGGTGCGCAATGACAGCGAGAACTGGCGTAGGTCTTCGGCAATCGCTGGATCCGAAAGCGCCGGACGCACCCAGATCTTCGCGAGATCGTCGATGTCGCGGTGCGCCAGACCGTCATACGCGCGTCGGCGCGCGACGGGTGCCCGCATGACCTGGATCGCGGGCCGGAATAGCGTCTTGGACTTGGCCGCGGCGATCACCGGTTTGAGGATCGGCGGCGGAAAGTGCTCGAAAGCATCGCAACTCGTGAGTACCAATGCGCCGATCCGCTCGGGATGGTGTACCGCGACCAGTTGCGTGACGACGCCGCCGGTGTCGTTACCGACCAGAACCACGTCCTGAAGGTCAAGGGCGGCAAGAACATCAGCGACAACGCCCGCGACGCCGGCGATGGTTCGGTCGGCGCCGGGACGCAACGGTTCTGGATGTGCGCCTAGCGGCCAGGTGGGTGCGATGCACCGCAGGCCGACCTCGGCCAGCCGTTCGCTGACCTGGCGCCACACCTGGCCGTCCATCATGTAGCCGTGCACGAACACGACCGGCCTGCCGTGCTCGGGTCCGGTTGCTTCGTAATGGATGGTTCCGGCGTTAATGTCGATCGTCGGCATCAATGACTCCTACAAGAGATATACTTACAAACAGTCTGTCTGTTCGCAATTTACCAACAGGGTGTATGGAAATCAAGAGACGCACGCAAGAGGAGCGCTCCGCGGCAACCCGCGACGCGCTGATCTCGGCTGCCCGAAGGCTGTGGGGTCTGCGCGGTTATGTGGAGGTGGGCACGCCGGAGATCGCCAAGGAGGCCGGT
>JAVROG010000317.1:0-11603 GCA_032162865.1 Mycobacterium sp.
GGCGGCACGCACGTGCACAACTCGGCGCAGATCGGTCCGGTGACAATTCTGGGCGAATCCTCGATCGGGTCCGGAGTGCGTCGGGTGGAGGCCTACGTCGGACTGGAATCCTTCCGCCACCTGGCCAAGGAACGCGCGCTGATGGCGGGCCTGGCCTCGTCCCTGAGGGTGCCGTCCGACGAGGTGCCCGCTCGGGTGGCCAACCTGGTGGAGCGGCTCAAGGCGGCCGAGAAAGAACTCGAACGTGCCCGGTTGGCGAATGCCCGGGCAGCTGCCACGAATGCCGCCGCGGGAGCCGAGCGCATCGGTAACGTGCGTCTGGTGGCGCAGCGCATGTCGGGTGGTATGTCGGCCGCGGATCTGCGCTCTCTGGTCGGAGACATCCGCGGCAAGCTCGGTAACGATCCCGCGGTGGTGGCGCTCATCGCCGAGGGCGAGGGCCAGACGGTCCCCTACGCGGTGGCGACCAACCCCGCGGCCCAGGACCTGGGGATCCGCGCCAACGAACTGATCAAGCAGCTCGCTGTGGCCGTCGAAGGCCGCGGCGGCGGCAAGCCCGACCTGGCGCAGGGCTCGGGCAAGGATCCGACCGGCATCGACGCCGCCCTCGACGCTGTGCGTGCCGAGATCGCCGTGATAGCGCGGGTCGGTTGAGTGGTCTCTCGCAAGAGCCAGGCACCGCAGCGCTCACCTGACCGGCCGGGCGATCAAGACCCCGGAAGGGGTCGACGCCTCGGGGTCGACGTGGGCACGGTGCGGATCGGCGTGGCCGCCAGCGACCCGGACGGCATCCTGGCCACCCCGCTGGAAACAGTGCGCCGCGACCGGTCCGACAAGCATGTGCGTCGACTGGCCACGTTGGTCGCCGAACTGGAGGCCGTCGAGGTGATCGTCGGTCTGCCCCGGACCCTGGCCGATCGCATCGGCCCATCGGCTCAAGACGCGATCGAGGTGGCCAGCAAACTCGCCGACGTGCTGGCCCGCCGCGTCCCACCCACCCCGGTCCGGCTTGCCGATGAGCGGTTGACCACTGTCACCGCGCAGCGATCGTTGCGCGAGGCGGGCGTCCGGGCCAAACAGCAACGCTCGGTGATCGACCAGGCGGCGGCCGTGGCGATCCTGCAGGGCTGGCTCGATCAACGCCGTGCCCTGATAGCCCGCCCCGCTGAGCCCGCCGAGACGCTGCACAGAGAAGCCTCGGATGTCTGAAGTCGACGGCGAGAGGACGCAAGGCAAGGCCGCGCCGGTGGCCGTCGGACCGAGCCGGCACCGCAAAACGCGAGCCGACCGAAAAAAAGCCAAGCGCACCCGTCGGCGGCGACGCGTCGCAGGTGGGTTCGCCGTCAGCCTGCTCGTCGTCATCGTGGTGGCGGCCGCGCTCCTCGGGTCGAAGCTTTGGCACTTGGTGTCGGCCGACGAGAACGATTTCGCCGGCGACGGCAAGCGCGACGTCGTCATCCAGATCCAGTCCGGTGATTCGACCACCGCGGTCGGGCAGACGTTGCAGCAGCGCGGTGTGGTGCGCACCGTGCGGGCGTTCGTCGATGCCGCCCATGGCAATACCGCGATCACCGCGATTCAGCCCGGCTTCTACCGGATGCGCACCGAGATCCCGGCGGCAAACGCCGTCGCGCGACTGGTGGACCCGAACAGCAGGGTGGGCAGGCTGGTCATTCCGGAAGGTCGTCAGCTCGACGACACCACCGATATGAAGACCAACAAGACGACCCCGGGAATACTGTCCTTGATCTCCCGGGCTACCTGTGTGGACCTCGACGGCAACCAACGTTGTGTCTCGTTGGCCGACCTGCGCGCAGCCGCGGGCAAGAGCACGCCGACCGCGCTGCAGGTGCCTGACTGGGCCCTCGAGCCGGTCCGGGACCTGGGCGACGACCATCGGAGGATCGAAGGCCTGGTCGCGCCGGGGACCTTCAACATCGACCCCGCGGCTTCGGCCGAAACCATCCTGGCGAATCTGATCAGTGCCGGCGCCGTGTCGTATCTGACGTCTGGGTTGGTGGACACCGCGAGGTCGCTGAACCTGTCGCCCTACGACATCTTGGTGGTGGCGTCGCTGGTGCAGCAGGAAGCTAATGTGTCGGACTTCGCGAAGGTGGCGCAGGTCATCTACAACCGGCTGCACGAGCACCGAAAACTGGAGTTCGACTCGACAGTGAACTACCCGTTGGACCGCAGGGAAGTGGCCACCACCGACGTCGATCGTGCGCAGCGAACACCCTGGAACACCTATATGGCCGAAGGGCTGCCAGCGACGGCGATCTGTTCACCCGGCGTCGACGCGCTGCGTGCGGCCGAACATCCCGCGCCAGGTGACTGGTGGTCCTTTGTCACCATTGATGCCCAGGGGACCACGCTGTTCACCCGGGACTATCAGCAGCATCTGGCGAATATCGAGCTGGCCAAGCGCAACGGTGTCCTCGACTCCGCGCGATGAGCGTAGCCGCGCGGAGCGCGGCGGCGAAGAGCGCAATCAGACCGGGCGCGATGAGCGTAGCCGCGCGGAGCGCGGCGGCGAAGAGCGCAATCAGACCGGGCGCGATGAGCGCAAGGCGGCCGTGCTCGGTTCGCCGATCGCGCACTCGCGTTCCCCGCTCCTACACCTGGCCGCGTATCGCGCGCTGGGACTACATGACTGGACCTACCAGCGGATCGAGTGCGGCGCCGAGGAGTTGCCGGGCCTGGTGGGCGGATTCGGGCCGGAGTGGGTCGGCGTGTCGGTAACGATGCCGGGCAAGTTCGCCGCTCTTCGGTTCGCCGACGAACGCACCGCACGCGCCGAACAGGTCGGGTCGGCCAACACGCTGGTGCGCACACCAGCGGGCTGGCGGGCCGACAACACCGATATTGACGGGGTTGCGGGGGCTCTCCGCTCGCACGGAGCGCAGATATCGGGCCACGCGCTGGTGTGCGGGTCGGGCGGGACGGCCCCGGCCGCCGTGGCGGGGTTGGCCACGCTGGGCGTCACCGGCATCACGGTGGTGGCGCGCAATCCAGAGAAGGGCGCGCGGTTGGCGGACCTGGGCGCCCGGGTCGGGGTGGCGACCCGGTTCTGCGGCCTGGACGACGCCGGGCTGGCCGACGAGGTCGCCGCCGCAGCGGTGCTGGTCAGCACCATCCCGGCCGAGGTGGCAGCGCGCTACGCCGAAACCTTCGCCGCCATCCCCGTGCTACTGGACGCGATCTATGACCCGTGGCCTACCCCGCTGGCCGCCGCGGTCGAAGCCGCCGGTGGCCGGGTGATCAGCGGCCTGCAGATGCTGCTGCACCAAGCGTTCGCGCAGGTGGAGCAGTTCACCGGGCTGCCCGCGCCGCGCGAAGCGATGACTTGCGCTTTGGCTGAACTGGATTAGCCTGCCGCGCATGCGGATTGGGGCGGCCGGCCTGGTTCTGGCCTGGATGGCGGTGTTGAGTTGCTATGACATCCGGCACCGGCGGCTGCCCAATCTGCTGACGCTGCCCGGCGGGATGGCGATCCTGGTCGGCGCGGCGCTGGCTGGGCGCGGTGTTCCCGCTCTAGCGGGTGCGGCGGTGCTGACCGGGGTGTATCTCCTGGTGCATCTGGTGGCCCCGACGGCGATGGGAGGCGGCGACGTCAAGCTGGCTATCGGCTTGGGTGGGCTGGCTGGCTCCTTCGGCGTCGACGTGTGGTTCCTGGCGGCGACCACCGCACCACTGCTGACAGCGGTGGTCGGGGTGTGCAGTGGCGTGCGCACGGTGCCCCACGGTCCGTCGATGTCGGTGGCGACGGCGGCTGCGGCAGGGCTGGCCGTGTTGGGTTGACGCGACCGCGCAGCGACAGGAGCGCCGTGGGGTCGGGTGGGGCGCAGCCCCACACGTGGGAAGATGATCGGGTGTTGCGCTGGATCACCGCCGGGGAGTCCCATGGCCGTGCGCTGGTGGCCATGGTTGAAGGCATGGTCGCCGGCGTCGAGGTCACCTCCACTGAAATCGCGGACCAATTGGCCCGCCGCCGTCTGGGCTACGGGCGCGGCGCGCGGATGAAGTTCGAGCGCGACGCGGTGACCATCCTGTCCGGGGTGCGCCACGGCAGCACGCTGGGCGGACCGATCGCCGTCGAGATCGGCAACACCGAATGGCCGAAGTGGGAAACCGTGATGGCCGCCGACCCCGTCGACCCGGCCGAGTTGGCGAACAGCGCGCGCAATGAACCGCTTACCCGGCCGCGGCCAGGCCACGCCGACTATGCGGGCATGCTCAAGTTTGGCTTCGACGACGCCCGTCCCGTGTTGGAGCGCGCCAGCGCGCGCGAGACCGCCGCCCGGGTGGCGGCCGGGACCATTGCGCGGGCGTTCCTGCAGCAGGCGCTGGGCGTCGAGGTGCTCTCCCACGTCATCTCGATCGGCGCGTCGGCCCCCTACGACGGTCCACCGCCGCGGGCGGAAGACCTGTCGGCCATCGACGGCAGCCCCGTCCGTGCGTTCGACAAGGCAGCCGAACAGGCCATGATCACCGAGATCGAAGCGGCCAAGAAGGACGGCGACACCCTGGGCGGCGTCGTCGAGGTGGTGGCGCTGGGCCTGCCGGTCGGGTTGGGTTCCTTCACCAGCGGCGACAACCGACTCGACAGCCAGCTGGCCGCCGCGGTGATGGGCATCCAGGCGATCAAGGGTGTGGAGATCGGCGACGGCTTCGAGACCGCGCGCCGCCGCGGCAGCCTCGCCCACGACGAGATGTACCCCGGGCCGGACGGTGTCGTCCGCTCGACCAACCGTGCCGGCGGACTCGAGGGCGGGATGACCAACGGCCAGCCGCTGCGGGTACGGGCGGCGATGAAGCCGATCTCCACCGTGCCGCGCGCACTGGCTACCGTCGACATGGCCACCGGGGACGAGGCCGTCGCCATCCACCAGCGCTCCGATGTGTGCGCGGTGCCGGCCGCCGGAGTGGTCGTCGAGACCATGGTGGCGCTGGTGCTGGCCCGGGCGGCGCTGGAGAAGTTCGGCGGCGATTCACTGACCGAAACCCGCCGCAATATCGAGTCCTACCAACGCACGGTCGCCGACCGGGAGGCGCCGGCCGCCCGGGCTTCCGGAAGCTAGCGGCGGTGGCTGCCAAAATGACTCCCAAAGCGGTACTCGTGGGGTTGCCGGGTTCCGGCAAGTCGACCATCGGCCGTCGGCTCTCAAAGGCGCTCGGGGTGAGCCTGCTCGACACCGACACGGCCATCGAGCAGCAGACCGGGCGCACCATCGCCGACATCTTCGCCAATGACGGCGAGCAGGAGTTCCGGCGCATCGAGGAGGACGTGATCCGAGCGGCACTGGCCGAGCATGACGGTGTGTTGTCGCTGGGTGGTGGCGCGGTGACCAGCCCCGGGGTGTGCGCTGCCCTGGCCGGTCACACCGTCGTCTACCTCGAGATCAGCGCCGCCGAAGGCGTGCGGCGCACCGGCGGCAATACCGTGCGGCCCCTGTTGGCCGGCCCCGATCGCGCTGAGAAATTCCGGGAGCTGATGTCCAAACGCATTCCGCTGTACCGCCGGGTCGCGACTATCCGGGTGGACACCAACCGTCGCAATCCCGGCGCGGTGGTCCGCTACATCGTGTCGCGACTGCATACCCCGACTTCGGTAGAGGCCACCAAATGACAGAAAAGGCCGGGATGACAGACAACACGGGGCCGGTCACCGTCCAGGTGGCCGTCGACCCGCCGTACCCGGTGGTGATCGGCACCGGCTTGCTCGACGAACTGCAAGAGTCGCTCGCCGGCCGGCACAAGGTTGCCATCCTGCATCAGCCGCCGTTGGCCCACACCGCGGAGTCGATCCGAAACCGTTTGGCCGACAACGGGATCGACGCGCACCGCATCGAAATTCCGGACGCCGAAGCCGGAAAGGACCTGCCCGTGGTGGGCTTCATCTGGGAAGTGTTGGGCCGCATCGGAATCGGCCGCAAGGATGCCCTGGTCAGTCTGGGTGGCGGGGCTGCCACCGATGTTGCCGGTTTCGCGGCGGCCACCTGGTTGCGTGGCGTCTCGATCGTGCACGTGCCCACCACGTTGCTCGGCATGGTCGACGCCGCCGTCGGCGGCAAGACCGGCATCAACACCGATGCCGGCAAGAACCTGGTCGGTGCGTTCCACCAGCCGTTGGCGGTACTGGTGGATATGTCGACGCTGAAAACGTTGCCGCGCAACGAGATCATCGCGGGAATGGCCGAAGTGGTCAAAGCCGGCTTCATCGCCGACCCGGTGATACTGGACCTCATCGAGGCCGACCCGCAGCAGGCGCTGGACCCCGACGGGGACGTGCTGCCCGAACTGGTCCGGCGCGCGATCGCGGTCAAGGCCGAGGTCGTCGCGGCAGACGAGAAAGAATCCGAGCTCCGCGAAATCCTGAACTACGGCCACACATTGGCTCACGCGATCGAACGCCGAGAGCGCTACCAGTGGCGGCACGGCGCCGCCGTCTCGGTGGGCCTGGTGTTCGCGGCCGAGCTCGCCAGACTCACCGGGCGGCTCGACGACGCCACCGCGGAGCGCCATCGCGCCATACTGACGTCGCTGGGCCTGCCGGTGAGCTACGAAGTCGACGCACTGCCTCAGTTACTCGAATACATGGCCGGTGACAAGAAAACCCGCGCCGGTGTGCTGCGGTTCGTGGTCCTGGACGGGCTGGCCAAGCCGGGCCGGTTGGTGGGACCCGACCCGGGTCTGCTGGTGACGGCCTATGCGGGAGTCTGTGCCCCATGAGCGCGCCGCTGCCTTTGACGGTAAATGTGATCAACGGCCCGAATCTGGGCCGGCTCGGCCAGCGTGAACCCGCCGTCTACGGCAGCACCACCCACGACGAGCTGGTCGCTCTGATCGAGCGCGAGGCCACCGACCTTGGCCTCAAAGCCGTTGTGCGGCAAAGCGATAGCGAAGGCGAACTGCTCGACTGGATTCACCAGGCCGCCGACGCCGCCCAGCCGGTGATACTCAACGCCGGCGGTCTGACACATACTTCGGTGGCGTTGCGCGACGCTTGCGCCGAACTCACCGCACCGCTGATCGAGCTGCATATCTCCAATGTGCATGCACGCGAGGAGTTCCGGCGCCACTCCTACCTGAGCCCGATTGCGACCGGGGTGATCGTGGGACTGGGGATTCAGGGATATCTACTGGCCCTGCGCTACCTGGCCGCTACTCGCTAGGTTTCCTGTGCGGCTTGGTGTCGTCCAGGTTGAGCACCTCGGTCTTGGCCTCGCTGCCGCTGTCCCTGGTGCGGATGACCTCAGTCTTGTGCTCGCTGCTGTCGTTGGTGCGGATCACCTCGGTGGGTGATTCATGATCGCCGGTGCGGATCGTCTCGGTTTGCGGCTCCCGATCGCTGGTGCGGATCACCTGAGTGGGGGACTCGTGTTCACGCTCGGCGGTGGCCACCGACGACGTGCGCTCCTCGGTCTGAGCCCCCCGGGACTGCCGTGGGATCTCACCGGTGGGGCTGTCGTCGTCGCGGACGGCGGAGAACACGTCGGTGTCCTCACGGTCATCCCGGTCGCCCTTGGCGCGCCCGTGTTGTCTTTCCGGCTCACTCTCGGTCTGGCGGTCGATGCGCCACCGGCCGACCGCCACACCGGCGATCGCGAATACGAAGACGATCAGCGCGGTGAACGCCGCAAATGTTGTTAGCTCGTTGAGCAGTCCGCCGGTGTAGATGCCCTTGTAGAAGATCGCAATGATCCAGGCAACCAGGCCGCTGACCAGACCGGCCACCAGACCACCCAGCAGCCACACCATGGCGAGGTCGTCGCGCCGGTCCGGGTCCGGGTTCGCCTTGGCGTCGGCGCGGCCATCGAGAACGCCCCAGATGACTGCGCCGATTGCGAAGAGCGTCAAGAGCACCACGCTGATCAGCGCGGACTGCGTCTGCCATGCGTTGATCAGCGCCCCTTGAAACAGGCGAAGAACGACCATCGCGGCCGCAAAGACCAAACCACGCACCATCCACTTGTTCATGGGCAAACAGCGTAGCGAGTAGCGTCAAGGGTCGTGACACATTCCCAGCGTCGACACAAACTCAAAGCCAAAATTGGTGCCGCCGGACTAGACGCGATGCTGGTCACGGACCTGATAAATGTGCGATATCTATCCGGATTCAGTGGCTCCAACGGCGCGTTGCTCGTGTTTGCTGACGATCGCGAGGCGGTGCTGGCCACTGATGGCCGCTACCGCACCCAGGCGGCCCAGCAATCGCCCGACCTCGAAGTGGCCATTGAACGGGCCGTGGGACGCCATCTGGCGGGCCGGGCCGGCCTGGATGGTGTGGAAAAACTCGGCTTCGAGAGCCATGTGGTCACCGTCGACGGCCTGGATGCGTTGACGGAGGGTCACGGCGTCCAGTTGGTGCGGGCCTCGGGCACCGTTGAGGCGCTGCGTGAGATCAAAGACGCCGGTGAGTTGGCGTTATTGCGGCTTGCCTGTGAGGCGGCCGACGCCGCGCTGGCCGATCTGGTGGAGCGCGGCGGCCTGCGACCGGGCCGCACCGAGCGTGAGGTGAGCCGCGAGCTGGAGAACCTGATGCTCGATCACGGCGCGGACGCCATCTCGTTCGAGACGATCGTGGCGGCCGGGGCGAACTCGGCGATCCCGCATCACCGGCCCACCGATGCGGTGCTGGCCTCGGGCGACTTCGTCAAGATCGACTTCGGTGCGCTGGTTGCCGGCTACCACTCCGACATGACGCGCACGTTCGTGCTGGGCAGCGCTGACGACTGGCAGCTGGAGATCTACGACTTGGTTGCCGCGGCGCAGAAGGCCGGCCGGGAGGCGCTGCATCCGGGCGCGGACCTGCGCGGTGTCGACGGCGCGGCGCGCCAGATGATCGCCGACGCGGGCTATGGCGATCACTTCGGCCACGGTCTGGGGCACGGAGTTGGCCTGCAGATACACGAAGCGCCGGGCATCGGGGCGACATCCGCCGGTACACTACTTGCGGGCTCTGTGGTGACTGTGGAGCCCGGCGTCTATCTACCCGGCCGCGGCGGTGTCCGCATTGAGGACACTTTGGTAGTGCCCTCGACAGCGCCAGCCGCCTCGCAGACCGCAGGGCAGACCCCCGAATTGTTGACCCGGTTCCCGAAAGAACTGGCCATCCTGTAGGAGATTTACCGAACCATGGCGAGCACTGCTGACTTCAAGAACGGACTTGTCCTGGTTATCGACGGCCAGCTGTGGACCATTACCGAGTTCCAGCACGTCAAACCCGGCAAGGGTCCGGCTTTCGTGCGGACCAAGCTCAAGAACGTGCTGTCCGGCAAGGTCGTCGACAAGACCTACAACGCGGGCGTCAAGGTCGACACCGCGACCGTCGACCGACGCGACGCCACCTATCTGTACCGCGACGGCTCGGACTTCGTGTTCATGGACAGCGAGGACTACGAACAGCACCCGCTGCCAGAGTCGCTGGTCGGCAAGGCCGCGGGGTTCCTGCTGGAGGGTCTGCCCGTGCAGGTGGCGTTCCACAACAGTGCGCCGCTCTACCTCGAACTGCCGGTGTCGGTCGAACTCGTGGTCTCCCACACCGAGCCCGGCCTGCAGGGCGACCGGTCCAGCGCGGGCACCAAGCCCGCCACAGTGGAAACCGGAGCCGAGATCCAGGTCCCGCTGTTCATCAACACCGGCGACAAGCTGAAGGTGGACACCCGCGACGGCAGCTACCTGGGCCGGGTCAACTCCTGACATGTCTGACGAGCCAAAACCGGCGAGACCCCAGCGGTCGTCGCGAGCTTCGCGGCCAGCTAAAGGGCGGCACCATGCACGCAAGCGTGCCGTGGATCTGCTGTTCGAGGCCGAAGCCCGCGGCCTGAGCCCGGACGAGGCGGTCGACGTCCGTACCGCGCTGGCCGAATCTCAGCCAGACGTGGCTGCGCCGCTTCCTTACACGGCCGCGGTGGCGCGCGGCGTGGCCGAACACGCCGCCCATATCGACGAGCTGATCACCTCCCATCTGCAGGCCTGGTCGCTGGATCGGTTGCCTGCGGTGGATCGCGCAATTCTGCGGGTCGCGGTGTGGGAGTTGCTCTATGCCGACGACGTGCCCGAGCCGGTCGCCGTCGACGAGGCTGTCGAGCTCGCCAAGGAGCTGTCCACCGACGAGTCGCCGGGCTTCATCAACGGGGTGCTGGGCCAGGTCATGCTGGTGACACCACAGATCCGCGCGGCCGCACGAGCTGTCCGTGGCGGCACGTCATGACGCGACTAGAGCTGCGTGTGGTGCTGTCCGTGCTGGCGGCCGTGGCGGTGGTGGTCGGTGCCGTGATCAGCGCCGCGTTCGGATGGACCATCGTCGCCTCGGTGTTGGCGATTTTCGGGCTCGGCGTGGGCGCCCTGGTGTATCACACGATCGAACGCCTGATCCTGGCCCGACGCATCAGTACGGTGCGTTCCGCGGCGAAGCCGCTGCAGCCGCTGCTGCCGGTGATGGCCGCCATCATGGGCCTGACCCAGGGCGTGGTGCGATCGCTCGGCGATGTCACCGATCTACCCGGGCGCCGTTGGGAGCTTCCGCAGTTGCCGATGTTGAAGTGGATGGAGAACCCGCTGGGCAATCGCGGCAACAAACAGATCATCGACAGCGACGACGAGTTGAGCGGCTGACGTCCGGTCAAATTCCCCGATCGAAATGATCGCGCTTTGTGCGCGGGCGGGACAGAATGGCGGCTGGTACTCACGGAAAGCTGCCGGGGATTTGACACTGAGAGCGACGATGCCACGCTTGGCCACTGCGTCAATCGTGTTCATGCTTGCGGCGACGGCACTGGCATCGACCGCACATGCCGACGGCGCTGCGCCCGAAATGACTTGTCACAGCGACACGATTCTGGGCACCGGGTACCCACCGCTGAATTACGGCCAGAGTCGGTCGTTCAACTCGATGACCTGCGAGAGCCAAGAAGCCGGCATCACCTGCACGGACAACCGTGGCGGCCACTATTTCCGGTTAGCTCGCGACAATTACGAGCTGCACTGAATCCCCGCATCGAAGAACAGGTCACGACATGAATCGAAACAGCCAGCGACGCCTTCGAGTCTCGGCCCTGGCGGCGGTCGCCAACCCGTCCTACACCCGCGTCGACACCTGGAACATGCTCGACGACGCATGCCGGCGCCTCGCCGAGGTCGACCTGGCCGGACTGGACAAGACCCACGAGCTGGCCGTGGTGAAGCGGCTGATGGACCGGATCGGTGCCTACGAGCGGTACTGGCTGTATCCCGGCGCCGACAATCTGGCGATCTTCCGCGCGCACCTCGAGGGCCTGTCCACGGTGCGGCTTACCGAGGAGGTGTCGCTGGCGACGCGCCTGTTGTCCGAATACGGCGACCGCACAGCGTTGTTCGACCTTTCGGCGCCGCTCGCGGATCAGGAGTTGGTGGCCCAGGCCAAGCAGCAGCAGTTCTATACCGTATTGCTCGCTGATGATGCGCCCTGCACGGCTCCCGATTGCCTGGCCGACGCCCTGCGTGAACTGCGCAACGCGGCCGAAGATATTCAGTTCGAGATTTTGCTGGCCCCCAGCGTCGAGGACGCCATCACGGCGGTGGCGCTCAACGGCGAGATTCAGGCCGCGATCATCCGCCAC
>JAVROG010000318.1:0-14120 GCA_032162865.1 Mycobacterium sp.
ATAGCAGGGTGGTCGCGATGGCAGCCGAACCCAGCACCAGCAGCAGACGCAGGCTGCGCCGGCGCGACCGGATGGGATCGGGACGCACGTTCCGCGGCACTGCCCACACCGAGTCCATGGCATTCTGCACCGCCAACCCGACGCCCAGCCCGCCGTACAACGCGCCCAGTACGCCGACGACCACGGCGACCGCGCCCCCGCTGAGCCCTTCCGGCTGCTGCAGCTGGCTGCCGATGACCGGGAACTGGCTCAACGTGCTCTGCAGCACCTGCGCTTTGAGATCGGGCCGTCCGGCGAGCAACACCCCGAGCCCGGTGGTCAGCAGCAACAGCAGCGGAAACAGCGACACGAATGCGTAGTAGGTGATCAGGGCGGCCAGGTAACCGCCCTGGTCATCGACGTACTTGTAGATGACGGCGACGATCAGCCCCACGGCGCGGTTGCGTTGCTGCAGCCTGTCCAGCCAGCCGACCATCGCCGCTCACTTCATCCACACCGGAGACATCCCCTATCGAAGGGCTGCCCAGGTCATACCCCTATTGGCCGATGGTCAACCGCGTACCAGGGTCAACGCGGCGATATGACGGACGAAGTGAAACGATAGTGCCGTGGACCCGACCGGGGATGGCATCGGTGGGCTGATCGAAACGAAGCCCTCCTGTGCTTTCTGTGGCGCGCCATCCATTCCGACGGCCAAGTTCTGCAGTGAATGCGGCAAACCGCTCACCAAGACCACCACCCAATCGGCGGAGTACAAGCAAGTCACCGTGCTGTTCGCTGACGTCGTGCACTCGATGCACATCGCGGCGGCCGTTGGTAC
This sequence comes from Mycobacterium sp., assembly GCA_032162865.1. Taxonomy (GTDB): domain Bacteria; phylum Actinomycetota; class Actinomycetes; order Mycobacteriales; family Mycobacteriaceae; genus Mycobacterium. The sequence goes on from JAVROG010000318.1 coordinate 821, forward strand.
CGAACGTTTGCGGGCGATTATGGCCGATCTGGTTGATCGCGCGGTGATGGTGGTGCAGCGCTACGGCGGCACGGTGGACAAGTTCACCGGCGACGGCATCATGGCAGTGTTCGGCGCACCAAAAGCCTTGGAAGATCACGCCGTTCGTGCCTGCCGCGCAGCGCTGGCCATTCAAGAGGAGATCGTCCGGCTGGCCGCGGAGGTCAAAGACCGCGACCGGGTGGATTTGCGGTTGCGGGTGGGGCTCAACTCCGGTCAAGTGATCGCCGGCGGAATCGGTACCGGGCAATTCGGTTATACCGCCGTCGGTGAACAAGTCGGCATGGCCCAGCGGATGGAATCCGTCGCCCCGCCCGGTGGCGTCACGGTCAGCGAATCCACCGCCCGGCTGGTCAGAGACGTTGCGGTGCTCGGTGAGATGGAGATGGTGACCATCAAGGGCGCTCACGCGCCGGTGCCCGCACGACGTCTGGTCGCGATGGAGCCACACCGCGGGCCCGTTGGTCGCTCTGAAGCAACACTGATGGGGCGCCAACCGCACATGAAAGCCCTCACTGAACTGCTGGACCGCTCAATGGATGGACACGGCGCCGTCGTCGGTGTGGTCGGTCCCGCGGGTATCGGCAAGAGCCGCTTGGTGCGCGAGGCGACCGAGATCGCGTCTGCACGCGGTGCCGACGTTTTTTGGACCTTCTGCGAGTCTCTCGCCAGCGGGATCCCCTTGCACGCCGTGTCGGGCCTGCTGCGCCAGGGCGCCGGGCTCGGTGAATCGGACGACGCGGCCGCCCGGGCGCAGGTGCGCGCTCGTTTTATGGGCGCCGACCCCGAGGATCTGCTGCTGCTCGATGACCTGCTTGGCATCGCCGATGTCGACGCCGCGTCGCCGCACATCGATCCGGATGCCCGCCGGCGACGCGTGACGGCGCTGGTGAAGGACTTCTTGCTGGCCCGTGCCACGCCAACGGTATTCGTCATTGAAGACGCCCATTGGATCGACGACGTCAGCGAGTCGATGCTGGCGGATTTCCTCACGGTTTTACCGCAGTCGCCCACGTTGGTGGTGATTACCTACCGCCCAGACTATCGGGGTGCACTGGCCCGGGTGGCCGATTCGCAGACGATTGTCCTTGCGCCGCTGAGCGGTTCGGAAACAACGGCGTTGCTTACCGAGTTGCTGGGTGGTGATCCGTCGGTAGCTGAGCTGACCGCGACCGTCGCCGACCACGCTTCGGGGAACCCGTTCTTCGCCGAGGAGATCGTTCGCGACCTGACAGAGCGCGATGTGCTCGTCGGCGACCGCGGCGCCTACGTCTGCCGCACCGATGTTGCCGCGGTGACCGTGCCCCCGACGCTGCAGGCCACCATCGCCGCCCGCATAGACCGCCTCGAACCCAGGGCCAAGCGGACCCTGTGCGCCGCGGCCGTGATCGGATCGCGATTCGACATCGACTTGCTCACCGCTTTGAACCCGGAGCCCGACATCGACCAGCCCGTCAAATCCGAACTGATCGATCGGGTGGGCGACGGCGCCGGTGCCAAATACGAATTCCATCACCCTCTGATCCGCGCGGTGGCCTACGAGTCGCAATTGAAATCGGATCGCATCGAGCTGCACCGGCACCTGGCCGGAGTGATCCAGGCGCGTGATCCAACTTCGGTCGACGAGAACGCGGCGTTGATCGCTGAGCACGTGCAGGCCGCCGGTGATGTCCTAGGGGCCTACGGATGGCACATGCGGGCCGGTTCGTGGCTGGGCAAGCGCGATGTCACCGGAGCCTGCGTCAGCTGGGAGCGGGCACGGGAGTGCGCCGATGCGTTAGCGACGGCTGAGGTACATCGCACCGCGATGCGTATCGCTCCTCGTGCGATGTTGTGCGCCAGCGGTAGTCGGTGGCGCGCCACCGACATTGACGCGCGCTTCTCCGAGCTGCAGCAGCTGTGCGCGGTGGCCGACGACAAGGCATCTCTAGCGCTCGGAATGGCGGGCATGCTGCCCGTGCACGTCCTTTACGGCCGCGCGCGCGAGGCCTCGCAATTGGCTTCCGAATACATGACCTTGGTCGAGTCGCTCGGCGATCCGACGCTCACCACTTTGCTTGCGTTCGTGGCACTCCCGATCAAACTGCAGACCGGGCCGCTCGCCGACGTGCTGCGCTGGGCACAGGCATCCATCGACTGCGCCCAGGATCTGCCGTTCGTCGGGCCCTTCGTGGCTGGGGCCTTGACGGTGCGTGGCACGGTCCGCTGGGGCCAGGGACTTTCGGGGTGGCGAGAGGACCTCGACAACGCCATCGCCATGGCGCACGACACCGACCCCATGGTCCAGAGCTACGTGGTGAGCGTTACTTACGTTTCCGCGATCGCGTCGGAGGTGCTGCTGGCTGACGACGCGGCGCTGGCCAACATCGACGAGGCGGTGCAGGTCGCCGAGCGATCCTGCGACGACATCGCGCTGGGCCTGGCCCGTTTGACCATGGGATTCGCTCTGCTGTACCGGAATTCAGCGGCTGAACGTGCGCGGGGGACGGCGGTGCTGGCTCAGGTTCGCGAAATGATCCTCGCCAAGCGGTTTTACGCGACTGAGCTGCCAATCGTCGACACGTGGATGGCACGCGAAACTGCGGCCGGTGGAGACCGCGATGCCGCCGTTCCGGTGATCAGACAGGCGGTGGACACCTTGTTCGACACCGGGCAGTGGGGGTATCTCGTCACGGCCACCGGTGTTCTGGTGGAAACGCTGCTGGTCCGCAACGCAGCGGGCGACGTAGCCGAAGCCGAGAGAGCAATCGAGCGTCTGACGAGTGGGCCGGCCGACGACTGGCCGACGCTCCGCGACATCTGGCTGTTGCGGCTGCGGACGCTGGTGGCACGCGCCCACGGTGACGAGGCGCAGTACCGCGAGTTGGCACAGCGCTACCGCGCTTTGGCGATGTCGCTTGGCTTCGAGGGCCACCTCGCGATGGCCGAGGCGATGACGTCTTGTGTCCCCACGTTGTGGAAGTCCGCAGGAAAAGCGGTACCCCGCGGGAGAATCCGCCGAACCGCACCGTTGGCGGGCTTCACCGCGCGCGCCGCGGGCGGACGAATCGTGGCGGGTCTGCGGGAGAAGGTGGGCGACACCGGTGCCGTGGAACGCTTTCACGAGCGGACCGCCGAGCGCTATTCGCAGTTGCTGGGCAATTCCAAGGGCGTACTGATGAAGGTCGGGCAGATCTTCTCCATGTTCGACGGGGATTCGGTCGGAATCGGGTTTTCGCCCTACCAGACCGCGTTGGCAAGACTGCAAGCCGATGCGCCACCGATGCACGCTGACCTGGCCAAAGAGGTAGTACTTGCGGATCTTGGCCGGCCGGTCGAGGACGTGTTCTCCCGGTTCAGCGACGAACCCATGGCGGCTGCTTCAATTGGGCAGGTGCATCGGGCGGTCTTGCATGACGGCCGCGAGGTCGCGGTCAAGATCCAATATCCCGGCGCGGCAGAAGCCATCGGCGACGATCTGGCTAACCACGAACTACTGACCAGATTCCTGCGGTTCGTGTCGGCGGCGTCGGGAGCCTCGATGCCCGATCTACGACCCGCAACGCGGCAGATCGCCGCACGCATCGCCGAGGAAATCGACTACCGACATGAAGCCGCGAACATCGCCGCATTCAGCGAGCTCTACCGCGGCCATCCATTCATCCGGGTACCCGATGTCATCGGTGAGGCCTCCGGCGACCGGGTGCTGACCATGACCTATCTCGACGGGTTGGGCTGGGCGGCCGCGCAACGGGCCGACCAAGACCTGAAAAACACCTGGGCGGAAGTGATCTCTCGGTTCATGGCGGGTTCCTTCCGGCACGCCAACCTGCTTCATGCCGATCCCCACCCCGGCAACTTTCGCTTCGGCCTCGACGGGCGAGTCGGATTCGTCGATTTCGGGTGTGTCCAGGTCCTGCCCGAACACCAGCGGCACAAGTTCGTCGAGATGGCACGTGCGGCAATTAGGGGGCACAAGGACGAAGTGCGCGAGCTGATGGTCGAAACTGGTTTTCTGATAAGCGATTCCACACTCACAGCCGACGAGGCTTACGAGTGGTGGGCGGACATCATGCACGAGTTGCTCGTACCCCAGCCGGTCACCTACACCCACGACACCCCGAAGCACGCAATCCGGGGACTTATCGATGTCCGCCCCGCCGATCACCCCGCCCGTCGAATGTCGATGCCCGGAGACTTCGCGCTGTTCCCGCGGCTGACCGTCGGCATGAACACCATGTTCGCGGCGCTGCGGGTCACCCTTGAGGCGCGCTCGATCTATGACGACCTGGACGGCGTTGGCGAACCGGTAACCGCCCTGGGCAGGCAACACCACGATTGGCTACGCCGACGCGGCCTGCCAAACGGCCTGGACGATCACGATCACCCCTAGCGCGTAGGCAGACCGCACGGGGGGTCACACCGCGCTGTCGCGGCCCTCCCAGTACGGCTTGCGCAGATCTTTCTTGAGGATCTTGCCGGTCGGGTTACGTGGCAGCTCGTCGGCGATGTCGACTGTTTTCGGGCACTTGTAGGCGGCCAGGCGCTCGCGGCAAAAGGCGATCAGCTCCTTTTCGGTCGCATCACCCTCGAGTGACACAACGGCTTTCACCACCTCGCCCCACCTGTCGTCCGGCACGCCGATAACCGCGACCTCCACGACCGCCGGATGTTCGGCCAGCACCCGCTCCACCTCGATCGAGTAGATGTTCTCCCCACCCGAGATGATCATGTCCTTGAGTCGGTCCTCGACGAAGATGTAGCCGCCTTCGTCGACGCGACCGATATCGCCGGTGCGGAACCAGCCGTCCTCGGTGACCGCCTCGGCGGTGGCTTCCGGCTTGTTATGGTAACCCTTCATCAATTGCGGTGAGCGGAACCATAATTCGCCTTGTTCACCGGCCGGTACATCCTCGAGCGTGTACGGGTCCACTACCCGCACCTCGGCGTTGGGCACCAAGGTGCCCGCGCTGCTCAGCCGCTCCGGGTGGTCCTGCGCGCGGTGCGCCTCCGGAAGCAGATGACTGATCACGCCACACAATTCGGTCAAGCCGTACGCCTGGATGAAGTCGGTGTCCGGCCAGGCCTTCAGCGCCGCCCGAAGCAGCGGCATCGGCATCGGTGAGGCGCCATAGGAATACGTCTTCAGCGCGCCGAACAACTTCACCGCGTCCTCGCCGGACTCGAGCACCTTCGCCAATACCGCAGGCACCAAGAATGTTCTGTTGGCCCCCTTGAGAATCGCGCCGGCCAGCGTCATGCCGTCGACGTCGCGCGTCATCACGCTCGGGACCCCGTCGTGAATACCGAACTGTACGTAGGACGATCCACCAACGTGGAACAGCGGCATGGACACCATGCTCTTGTCGCCCGGGTCGAAATCGAAGCCTTCGTGGGCGTTGAGCGTGTGCGCGATCAGGTTCGCCTGGGTCAGTGCGACGCCCTTCGGGCGACCGGTCGTGCCTGAGGAATACATGACGATGCACACGTCGTCGGGTTCGGTGTCGGCCGAGCGGCCGACGGGTGTCGCCCCGGCCAGCAGGGCCTCGTACTCATCGCCATCACCGCCGTCGGTTGTCACCTCGATGACCTGCTCGACGTTGGTGAGAGCGCCGCGGATCTTCTCGATGTTCGCCTTCAGGTCCGAACCGACGATCAGCACCTTGGCGCCCGAATCGTTGAGCACATAGTCAAGTTCGTCAGCAGCGAGCCTGAAATTGATGATCGCGTTGGCCGCACCCAACGATGCGGCGGCGAACGTCAGCTCGACACAGGCCGGATGGTTCTTGTCCAGGAACGCCACCGCGTCACCTCGCTGGACACCGAGCTCGGTTAATGCGCCGGCCAAGCGGCGCACCCTGTCGTTCCACTGGGCCCAGGTCCAGTTCCGGTCCAGAAAGTCGATCGCCTCATCGTCGGGCTTGGTGGCGGCCCAGTGGGCCAGTCGGTCGCCGAGGAAGCGCGGGTCAGCTAGGTCAGGCATGAGACGAGCCTGCCATGTCCGGCGCGTGTCGTTAAGCCTTCAGTGGATACGGGCGCTGCCGCCGAGCCCGACCTCCAGGACACTGCCGGTGATGACCCCCGGATCGGTGACCAGATACACCACGCCGCGGCTGACATCTTCGGGTTGCAGCCACGGTTGCGGTATCGGGTTGGCCCTCATCATGCGGCGGACCAAGTCGTCAGGAATGTCGTCACCGCCGGTGGGCTGCACCATCGGTGTCTGGGTGGTGGTCGGGCAGATGACGTTCACCGTGATGGCCTCTTTGGCGACCTCGAGGGCCACCGACTTGGCCAAGCCGATGATGCCCCACTTTGTGGCGTTGTAGGCCGCCAGGTCTGGGATGCCCATTCGGCCGCCCATCGAAGAGGTCACCACGATCCTGCCGAAGCGCTGCCGGCGCATCACCGGGAGGACCGCCCGCAGCGTATGAAATACACCGGTCAGGTTGGTGTCGATCAGCTGCTGCCAAATCTGGTCGGTGACCTCGTCCAGCGGCCCGGTGCTGACCACACCGGCGTTGGCCACCACGATGTCGAGGCTGCCCAGGTCTTTGACCGTCTGCTCGACCGCGGCACCAACCTGCGCCGCGTCGCGCACGTCGACCGCCACCGGCAGGCAGCGCCGACCCAGCTCTTCAACGAGCTTGGCCGTCTCGCGCAGGTCCTCCTCGCTGCCGAGGGGGTAGGTCAATCCAGCCATCGGTGCGGGCGCGTCGGCGGCGACGATGTCCGCGCCTTCGGCCGCCAAGGCCAGGGCGTGTGCGCGGCCCTGGCCTCGAGCGCCGCCGGTGATTAACGCGACCCGTCCGTCCAAGGCACCCATAACCGGCCAGGTTAGCAGCCCTGCCCGATCATGAGGTCAATCGGAGATGAGCCGCGAAAACAATTGCGGCGAGGTCGATTTAACGGTCAGCGCGACGGCTCTGTTGGATAAGGCAGGGGGACGCAGGCACCCCGAATGCAAGCGTAGACATGGCGAGGGTAGATCGACTTCGTCGGGCCCGGCGGCTGACATCCGTTGCCTGGGCAGGGCGTATCGCCGGGATCATTGCTGAGGAACTGCGTCTGGCCCGGCGCCAGTGGATCTGCCTGGGCTATTGGCGCGCTCGCCAGCGAAACCGCGCCCGCCGCGAAGATGCCCGCCATCAGTACCTTGAATGCCACTATCGACTCGATCCCCAACTACTAGCGCTTAACGGCCAACCATCGCGCGAATGTGCAGTTCGGCCTGACGGAGCGCCCTGCGCATAGGCTTTGCATATGAGCGCCGGAGAGCAGCGCGCGGGAATCGATTTGACCAACCTGGACCAGTCGCTGAGTTCAGATGCCGCAGCCACCAAGCGCGACCTGGTGGATTACCTGGACGCGGTGGCCGATCGAATGTTGCCTGGACTGATCGGCCGGCCGCTGACCGTGCTCAGGGTGCTCCGCGGGCGTGCGCCGTTCATGCAGAAGAATGCGCCCAAGTACACGCCGGACTGGGTCCGAACGGTGTCGATCTGGGCGGAGGCCTCCCACCGCGAGGTGCACTACCCGGTGTGCGACGACCGGCGCACACTGCTCTGGCTCGCTAATCAGCGCGCCGTCGAGTACCACCCCGCGTTGGGCCTGGCCGACAACATCTACCGGCCAACGCATCTCGTACTGGATCTCGACCCGCCGGCCGACGATGACTTCGCCGCGGTGGTCTGCGTCGCTCACCTCGTCCGCCAGGCTCTCGAAGATAGCGGTCTGGCCGGTTTGGTGAAAACCAGTGGCGCCAAAGGCATACACGTGTTTGTGCCCATCGACGACCATGCCCCGGTTGACGACGTCGCGGCGGCCACCCGCGCGCTGGCCGCGCGTACGGAAGCGCTCGATCCCGACACGGCGACAACGGCTTTCATCGTGGCGGACCGCGCAGGCAAAGTCTTTGTCGACGCAACCCGCGCGGGGGGCGCCACCGTCGCCGCTGCCTACAGTCCGCGCCTGCGCCCGGGCACTCCGGTGTCATTCCCGTTGGATTGGTCCGACCTCGACCGTGTGCACCCGGCCGACTTCACGGTGCACACCGCAATCGACGCCCTTTCCGCGCGCGACCCCTGGGCCGAGTCGATGCTCAAGCCGCAACGCCTGCCCAGCGACCTCATCGAACAGGGACGCACAATTCCGGTCGCACGAGTGGCGGCTATGCACGAAGGAAAGCGCCGCGCCCGGGCACGACGGGCCCACGAGAACTAGAGGAGCAGCGTTTAGTTGTCCACATTCAAGCGGTATCTCGGGATACAACTCATGATGTTCGTGTTCGGCATCGTCGGTCCCATCTTCCTAATTATGTTTTTTGCGTCAAACCCGGATCCGAACCTTAAGTGGGCTTTCTGGGCGGGGCTTTTCATCACCTACGCCGACATCATGATCGCGCTCGCGCTCACCAAGGCGACCGGTGAGGGAAAGGCAACCGCCGACGTTCGTGCGTCGTTGGCGATCACCAAGCGCCTGCAGAGCAGGCGTGGCCTGGGATCCGACCTCGATTAAGAATTGATCCGCGAAGCCTGATAGAACGCGATCCGCCATCCATCGCCGCCTTGCCTGACGAGCACGCCGATGTTCACGCTGATCGTGGTCTGGTCGGGAAACGAGAAGTCGGCGCGCAGGTAAGCGAGCACGGCGTCGGCCGCGATCTGGCGGGTTTCCAGGACGCGGTAGCAGACCGTCATGCCACGCGGTTGGGATGCGTAATAGTCGCTAACGCCTTGTTGCCCAACGCTGTACGGACGTAGTCCCTGGAAGATCGCGTCCCGCGCAAACAACTCGGCAACGTGGCTGGGTTCGTGGGCGTCGATGGCCGCCTTCCAGCGGTCCATCACCTCGCGAACAACCGACTCGAGTTCAGTGCCCGGCACTTTGGCCTCCCTCGACATGCAGTATCTCACCGGTGACGAAGGAGTTGCCCTCGAGGTACAGCATCGCGTCGACGACTTCGGCGATCTCACCCAGCCGTCCAAGTGGATGCATTTTCGCCAGGAAGTCGTGGGTCGACGGGTCATGCATCGGTGTGCGGATATTGCCGAGTGCGACCGCATTGACGCGAATGCCGCGGCTCGCGTACTCGATCGCGAGCGACTTGGTCGCCGCGTTGAGCCCGCCCTTGGTCAACGACGCCAGCACCGAAGGCACCTGCGAATTCGGATGATCGACCAGGCTGGTGGAGATGTTGACGACATGGCCGCCCCCCTCGCGGGACAGCATCGCGCCGATGGCAGCGCGCGAAACCTCAAAGAAGCCACGCAGATTCACCCCGGTGATGGCGTCATAGTCGTCGTCGGTGTATTCGGTAAACGGCTTGGCGACGAAGATCCCGGCATTGTTGACCACGGTATCGACCCGACCAAACCGTTCCAGTGCCGCGCTCACAATCTGCCCGCCGACCCCCGGTTGTGCGACATCACCCGCAACGGCAAGCACCAGGGGATCGGCGCTCGCGCTGATCCCGCGCGAGTTGGCGACCACGGCGTAGCCGCGTTCGCGGTAGCCCGTGACGAGGGCATCGCCGATCCCTTGTGAGGCACCCGTGATGATGGCGACGCGATCGTTCATTGGCAACGCTCCTTCCCTGCGCTAGTGCACTCGTCAACAAACGTTAGGCTCCGGGGAATTCCGCGAGAGCGAGGGAAACCCATTGTGACTCAGGTCGACATCGCCGTCGTCGGCGTCCACGTCCTCGACACTCACGTCGTTGGGATCGCAACCATTCCCGAAGGATGTGACGGCCAGCTGGTCGAGACCATCAAGATCTCCGCGGCCGGCACCGCCGGGGGCACCGCCGTCGTCCTGAGCCGCCTTGGCGCCAACGTCCGTTCCTACGGAGCGATCGGCGCCGATCCGATCGGCGACATCTTGCTCGGGTTGCTCGAGGCGCACGGTGTCGACGCCCATGGTCTGGTGCGCACCACGGCGAGTCAGACCTCGGCGTCGGTCATTCCGGTGCGTCCCAACGGGGACCGGCCCGCCTGGCACTGCGTGGGCGCTAATGCCACTTTCACCGTCGACGCCCTCGATCTGGACGACGTCGCGCGCGGATCCCACTTACACCTCGGCGGACCCGAGTTCCTCGGTGGCGCCGCCGCCGCGACACTGCTCAAACACGCAAAAAACCACGGGCTCACCACTTCGGTTGACATTCTGGCGGCCGGTGACCCGGGCCTGCTGGCCTGGATCATCGAGGCCTTTCCTCACATCGACTACCTATTGCCCAATGATGAGCAGGTGCTGGGCTTCACCGGCGCCACCGACCTGGAGGCGGGTGCTCGAACGCTGCTGGGCGCCGCAGCAGGATGCGTGGCCGTAACCCGAGGCGGCGATGGTGCCCTCATCGTCACCGCGGAGGAGACCATCGCAGTGCCGGCGTATTCGGTGGACGTCGTCGACACCACCGGATGCGGCGACGCGTTCTCGGCCGGATTCATCCTCGGTCGCGCGCTTGGACGCAATCTGACCGAATCGGCGCGGCTGGGGTGCGCCACCGCGGCGCACGTCGCGGGCGGACTCGGTACCGACGCCGGGGCCTACGACCTCGAGGTCGTCGACGCGTTCGTTCAGAACCAGGGGCCGGGGTAGCGGCCGTCGTTGTCTCGCACCAACACGATCTCTCGGCACTCGCCGGTCGGCGGCGGGGCGGTCTCGCCCTGGCATACCAGCGTCCATCCGGCTATGCGGCCGAACGGCCGGCCGGACCACGTGGACGCGATCGGATTGGTTTCGGGCAATGCGAGCACCGAAAACGTGTTCCCGGAGTTCGTGACGTACAGGTGGTCGCCGAAAAACGCCATCTTGGAAATCGGTTGTTTCTTGGCTTCGTCTCGATTCTTGAGCAGATCCCAGTGCTGGGTGCGCAGATTCCATACGCCGTAGCCGAATTGCGAGGTGTCCGAAGCGCGTCCGTCCACGAACAGTTTCCCGTCCGACAAGGTCGCCACCAGTCCGCTGCCGGAAATGCGGTCGGTATCGCCGATTTTGATCAGGGCCCGGGAAGTCAGGTCGAAGAACATGGTGGACATGACCGGGGGATTGTGTGAATCCCAGTGCGTGATCTGCACGAGTTTGTCGGGCCCGTCGGACAATTCGCCATCGACAGTGGCGATGTCGTTCTCTTGATAGACCGGTTCACCGGTCGGCAGCCGTAGCTCCGCACCCACCGCGCTACCGGGCACGGTGCTGCGCTGGAAGGAGAGAATGTCTTGCCACACCCGACCCTGCTGCGGGTCATCCCACAACGTCGACAGACCGGAGTTGGCCAGGATGACGGTCTTCGGCGGAGTCGCGGCGCCGCGTGCGTCGGTGAAGGCGTTGATCCATGCCACGCCGGTTGTGGTCGGAGCGAGTCGCCAGTCTTTGGTTGCGGCCAGTTTCAGGTCGGGGGTCGGCGGCAGCAGTTCTCTGGTGGTCAACGGCTGACTCGACTTGAGGTCGAACAGGTAGGCGGTGGTCTTGGTGACTTGGGGTCCGGATGCCTGACCAGGTTTGGCGGTTGTCACGACGTAGACGACCTTCATGTCACTGACATTGTTCGACAGTGCGCACATGGCGCCGGTGATGGTTTCGCCGGCGGCGACCATAGGCACCCCGGGCATGATCAAATCCGCGGTTTTCGGATCGAGCACTTTGGGGCGGATGTCTTCCAACGCGGATTTGCTGCTCGAGAATTCATTGGGACAGCCGAAGTAGACCGTTTCGCCGTAGGTTTTCCAATCCTTTGCCAAAGGGCTGATATGAGCCGGCGGCGGCGCAACCGTATTGGGCGCGGGCTTAACCGTGCTGGTCGTGGTTTGGGCCGCGGGTGGAGTCACGGTCGCGGACGTGGAGCAAGAGGCGATGGACAGACACCCGACCAACGCGACCAGCGCACCTGTGCATCTGGACGCGGACAGCCTGTTAAGCACCCTCAAAGCGTTCCCCCCGCTAAGTCGCGTGTCAATTGAGCCTAGGGCCCTTCGGTGCTTACGGCGAATCGGGCGATGGTGTGGCGCGGTAAAGGCAGTCTCCGAGTTTGCACGGATGTTTTGCTGTGGCGACCTCACACATGCTGGCTAGCATGAGCGCAACAGGCCCACGCGTGGACACATTGAATTGGAGCGATCTGGGCGTGAACGAGCTCCCGACCGGAACGGTGACGCTGCTACTCGCCGACATCGAAGGCTCGACCCGGCTGTGGGAGACCCAGCCAGAAGTAATGGCGGATGCCGTCGCGCGACTGGACCGCGTGCTGGGTGAACTCGTTTCCAACCACCGCGGAGTCCGCCCGATCGACCAGGGCGAAGGCGACAGCTTCGTGATCGCGTTCAATCGCGCCAGCGACGCCGTGGCCTGTGCCGTCGATCTGCAATTGGCTCCGCTGCTCCCCATCCGGCTGCGCCTCGGCATCCACACCGGTGACGTCCAACTCCGGGACCCCAAGAGTGGTGAAGCGAACTACATCGGACCGGCGATCAACCGGGCCGGCCGGCTGCGCGACTTGGCGCACGGGGGCCAGACGGTGTTGTCGAGCGCCACCGAGGCGATGGTCATGGACAGCCTGCCGCCCGACGCGTGGCTGACCGATCTGGGCACTTATCAACTGCGCGACCTCCCGCGACCGGATCGGGTGCTGCAGTTGTGTCATCCGGATCTGAGCAACGAGTTTCCCCCGCTGCGGACACCGAAAACTATTGCTGCTCATAATCTTCCAGCACAGTTGACCACCTTCGTGGGACGTCGCGATCAATTGGCCGAGGTGCGGCGGGCGCTGGCTGCCAGCCGACTGGTCACGCTGACTGGTGCCGGCGGCGTAGGCAAGACCCGTCTCGCTGTCGAGGTCGCGGCTTCGTTGGCCGAGGAATTGGCCGCTGGCGTGTGGTTCGTCGATCTGGCTCCCATCGCCGACCCCGATATCGTCGCTATCGCCGCTGCCCGTGCGCTGGGACTGCCCGATCAACCCGGCCGCTCGACCACCGAGACACTGCTGGCGTTCATTGGCAACCGCGAGATGCTCGTGATTCTGGATAACTGCGAGCATCTGCTGGACGCGACGGCAGCGCTGATCAAGGCCCTGTTGAGTGCCTGTCCGGGGTTGCGGTTGCTGGTGACCAGCCGGGAGCCGATTGGCGTCGGTGGCGAGGTGACGTGGCGGGTGCCGTCACTTTCGCTCGAGGACGAGGCCATCGAATTGTTCGTCGACCGAGCTCGCCTCGCCCGTCCCGATTTCACCATCACCGATGAGACCGCCGCAGTCACCGAGATCTGTCGCCGCTTGGACGGCATGCCG
>JAVROG010000319.1:0-5720 GCA_032162865.1 Mycobacterium sp.
CGACAAGACACTGCAGGTGATTGCCGACAACGGCGGTGCGGTGGTGCGGGACGCCGAGGACACCCCCTACGGGCGACTTGCGGCGGCCACCGACCCCACCGGAGTCCCCTTCAACCTGTCCTCCCTGCAGGGATAAATGACGATCGCAAGCGGGGCGTAGCCGGGCGCAGCGGGTCGTCACTGATAAGCCGCGCCGGGCGCCACGCCAGTGTGACGCTCGGGCGCGTCGGCGGTGTTCGACTAACCTCGCAACCATGCATCGCCGTCTTCGCCCCGGCTGGCTGGTGGCGCTTTTTGCCGTAGCCATATTGGCCAGCACGTGGATGCCGTGGTTGACGACGAAGGTCAACGGCGGCGGCTGGGCCAACGCGATCGGTGGTACCCACGGCAGCCTGGAGCTCCCGCGCGGGTTTGGCCCGGGCCAGCTCATCGTCCTGCTGTCCTCGACCCTGTTGGTGGCCGGCGCGATGGTCGGTCGCGGCCTGTCAGAGCGGGCGGCTTCGATTGTCGCGCTGATCATTTCGCTGCTTGTCGGGGCACTGGTGGTGCTCTACTACAAACGCAATGTCAACGTGCCGGTCGCGGCCGAGTATGGGCTCTACGTGGGTGCGGCCGCAGCGGTCTGCGCGGTGTTATGCGCGCTGTGGGCGGTGGCCGCTGTAGCTCTGGGCGGGGGCACTCGACGCTAGCCTCAGTTCGACGGGAACTCGTGCTGTCCTGACGCGGAACTGTCGGCGGGCTCGTTGACGCCGTAGACGAACGGCGCAAACACGACCTCGCGGCCATCGGGATCGCGGTAGGTGACCGCGCCAGTCGCCTCCCAGTACGGGTGCTGCTTTGCCGGTCGCAGCCCGGCCTGCTGCAGGCGCGCGATCGCTGTTTGTTGCGCCTCGGTGTCCGGGAAGTAGAGACACAACTGGTCGTGATGGTCAAGGGGCACGGCATCGACGGACTCGACGATCTCCATTGTGAGGTGCGAGCTAGGCAGCCCGAAAATCGCGCCGTTGCTGCCGTAGCTTTCGCCAAACGTCTCATAGAGCGGCAGACCCACCAGTTCACGGTAGAACCGCACTGTCTCTTGGTAGTTCGGGGAGCGACGGGCAAAACGGATGGCGCCGATCGACGCCATTTGCTCTGGCCAGTGGGTCGTGCGGCGGGGCTTGTCCATGGTTACAGCCCGACGGCGGCTGCGGCCGACTCCGCGTGATTCCACCGGCGCAACTCGGCGCCGGCAACCCACGCCGAATGCGTCCCGCTGGAAATACGTTCCGGCAGAGCAAGTTTGCACACTGGACCATCGCCGACCCCCGCCGCGTCGAACACCAGACAGTACGAGGCATCGGCATTCATGTCCGTGGTCAGGGTAACCAGGTACCCGTCGTCCTCGGCGCCGCTGCCCACGCGCGGGGCCATCGCTGACTCGCTGCCGTACACCCCCTCACCCAGCGAATAGCGCTCCTCATTGCCGGTCAGCAAATCGTGCTTGACCAGTCCGTCAAACAGGAACCAGCCGGGTTTGCCGGTGGCGGCGTAGGTGTAGCGGTACTTACTGGTGGCGTAATCGGCATTGATGGTGCCGAATTCGGTAATGGACTCCGACAGCGACTCTTCCTTGACCGCTCCGGTGACCAGGTTGAGCCGCCACCGGTGCAATCTGGCCTCCATCCGGTCGAGCGCCAGAAAACGAAACAGCTTCTCCCACTTGCCGGTTGGGCCCGCAGCAGTTGCGGCGTTTTCCGAGGGCTGGGGCTTACCTTCAAAGAAGCCGTCGAGCACGATCTCGTCGCCGTCTTCGTAGGCGTTGGTGAAGTGCAGCACGTACGTCGGGGCGGCCTCGAACCAGCGGATGTCGGCGGTGTCGCCCCGGCGCGGGATCACCGCGAAGCGCGACGGTATCTCTGGGTAATAGCGCGGCAAGTGCACCTGGTGCTCAAGCAGTCGCGGATCCCAGAAAAGCGGGAAGTCGTTGAGGATGGCGTAGTTTTCGGTGAACGCCATGTCATGCGGCAGGCGCGGGCCAGGCAGCGGGATGTCGACGTAGTGGGCCAGATCGTTGTTCTCGTCGACGACCCCGTAATGCATGTAGGGGTCTTGCTTGCTGTAGTTGAAGAACAGCAGCTCGCCGGTCTTGTTGTCCACCTTGGGATGTGCTGACACGCCACAGTCGACCGGGAAGCGCCCGTTCCAGCTCTCTTTGCCCAACGTGTTCGCCGAATACGGGTCCACCCGGTAGAGGTCGCCGCACTGGTAGAAGCTGGTCAATGCGACACCGCGGTGCACGATGACGTCGGTGCTGGACGCGTCTTTCATCAACTCCCGCGCGCCCCAGCCTTTCTCGCGCTTCGCGAATTGCACCGGCTCGGCCAGTCCCGGCCACAACGGTTCACCCGCTTCGTTTTCCGCCAGAAAGCCCTCTGTTTGGATGAACCGGTTGCGGTAGAACGCCTGACCGTCGCGGAAGCCCACTACGTGCAGCATGCCGTCGCCGTCGAACGGGTGATAGGTCTTGAACGCCGGGTGCAGCGGGTTTTCGGTGTTCCGCAGGTAGATGCCGTCCAGATCGCGGGGGATTTCCCCTTCCACCACGGTCAGGTCGTTGGCGTCCCATTCCGTTGTCTGCGGTCGCCACGGACCGGTGCGGTAGGGGTGGTCGTCGTCCTCGGGCAGGGTCGACAGGTACTTGCCGATAACTTCAACGTCCATGATCACGGGACCTCGTCTGTGCAGACAACAAAACTGACGGTGGTGGCGGTGCTGCCACCGAAGTTCAGGGTGCCGAACGTCTTCGCGCCGTCGATCTGATAGTCGCCGGCCGCGCCGCTGACCTGCTTGGCCGCATCGAGCAGCATCCGGACCCCGGTCGCCCCAACCGGGTGACCACCGCCGATCAAGCCCCCGCTGGGGTTGATCGGGAGACGCCCACCAATCTCGATTTCACCGTTCTCGATGGCCTTCCACGATTCACCCGGCCCGGTCAGCCCGATGTGGTCGATGGCCAGATATTCGCTGGGGGTGAAGCAGTCGTGCACCTCGAATCCGTCCATGTCATCGAGCGTCACCTGCGCACGTCGCAGCGCGTCCCGCACCGCCGCCCGCACATGCGGCAGCACGTAGGGGTCGTCAGCGGAGCGATCCAGTTTCTGGCGCAGCCCCAACCCGACGGTGCGATGCCCCCAGCCGTCGATGCGGCCCAGCGGTCGCGCCTCGGGATGGTCCCGCAGGTAGGCGTCGTTGACCAGGACCACCCCCGCGCCGCCGTCGGTCATCTGACTGCAGTCCAGCCGTCGCAACCTGCCCTCGGTGATCGGATTGGTCGCGTCGTCATCGGTGATTGGATCCGGTACGGTCCAGGCCCGCGTCTGGGCGTTCGGATTGCGGCGCGCGTTCGAGTAGTTCACCTGGGCAATGGTCCGCAAGTGTGCGTCGTCCAGGCCGTAGCGGCGGTCATACTCGTCGGCAACTTGCGCGAACATCGACGGCCAGGGGTAGCGCGCGTCGGCTCCCTCGTGTCCGGTCCAGGCGGCGGCGCCGAGATATTGGGCGGCGGTGTCGCCGGGCACGGTTTTCTCCAGTTCGAGGCCGACCACAAGGGCGCTGTCATACGCTCCGGACCTCTGGTCGGCCATCGCCGCCTGTGCGGCCACGCTGCCCGATGCGCATGCGGCCTCGTGCCGCGACGCCGGGGTATCCCACAGGTCGCCGCACACGGTGGCCGGCATTGCACCCAGGTGGCCTTGTGTGGCGAACATCTCACCGAAGGCGTTCCCGACATGGACGACTCCGATGTCCGCCGCGTCCACCCGGGCCGCCGCCAGGGTGGCGTCCACTATCTCCGCTGTCAACGCCGCGAAGTCGCACTTCTCTCGGGTGAGGTTGCGGGCGAAGTCGCTCTGGTAGCCGCCCAGAATCCACACGCCAATAGGTGAGCCATCCATACGCGGCACGGTACTCCCAGGTGGGCAACCACTTTCCCGCCTATGCTGCGGGCGCCAAACTCGCCCGAGATAAAGCGGTCCCGTCGGCTCTCGGGCTGAACCGACGGGACCTGGGCGGACATATAGGCCGGCCCATACGCCCACCTCCGTCTTCGCATTGCCACCCGCGGCCATTGACAAACATTGTTCTTGACACCGTCGTGTCGTTCGCCGCGAAGTGGAGGCCGAATTGTGGAAACACAACGAGTTTCGAGTGCGCTGTTTGTTGACAAGCCGGGCCGCGCTAAGGACGTCCCCTGCGATGCGCATGGTGGCCTATCGGTCCCGCTGCTGAAAAAGGTCCCGTCGTGCCGGGGCGTCGGGTCTGCGGGGCTCGTCGGTCGTCCGTAAGCGCCATCATGCCCGGAGCAAGCACGTCGGTCAGTGCTGACCACCGCCAACGGAATCACCCGCGCGGGGCCGGGCCGCCCGAGTCACTGATTTCGCGCTGAACGGCATCAATCAGCGCGGCGGCGGGTGCATCGCTCAAGCTGATCAATAGGGTTGGCTGTTCGCTCCCAAGGGTCTGGTCGACGGCCCGCTGCCCACCCACTACGAGCTGGCCGCGGCGGAGCGAGGCGGACGGTTGTTGCGGTTGCGCGACGGTGTGGTGCTGCTCCCGACCGCACCCGCGCTGGCGATGCAAAAGCTGGCTCAGCTCGAGCAGCCATTCACCACAAGCCAAGCGCGGCAGGCACTTAATACGACCCGACGGGTAGCGATACCGTTGCTGGAGTACCTCGACGCCCGCGGCTGGACCCGCCGTTTGGATGCCGGTCATCGCGGGGTCGTGCGCTGAAGTGGTTGAATCCTTGGCGTATAGGCAATTGCACGGTCCCTGTGCAATCGCGCGGCGATCCACGCAGTGTCAGGAGTGTGCGATGCCGCCAATGCGCTCGGCGCCGAGGCCGAGCGCGAGTGTCAGTTCCAGCACGGTCCGTGGGTCGACAAGGCGGTCCCCGTACAGCTCGCGCAGCTGGCTCATCCGGTAGCGCACCGTCTGGGCGTGGATGAAGAGATCGGCGGCAACCGCGTCGCGCCTGCCTTGGTGCAGCAGCCACGATCGCAAGGTTTCGGCAAGCTTGTCGGCGGTGTTCGGCGACAGCTCCGAGAGCGGTGCCAGTGCACGCGCACGGAGGTCACCGAGGGCCTCGAGATCGGCGCCGAGTACTAGTTCGACAAGATGGTCATCGGTGTCGATCGCGGCAGCGTCGTCGGAAGTGTTGGTGTTCAACAGTTTCCGCGCCTGTAGCGCACGATAATAGGATGACTGCACGTGCAACCATCGTCGGGCCGGCCCTACCAGTGCCTTTCGCGCACCAAGTGTGGACAGGAGTTGGCGCCGTTTGGCGCCCGCCATGTCGGGGACCAGCAAGACCGCGAGTGCGTCCGACGAGTCAACCCCAGGCAGCTCCTCGGAAAGCTGGAGCGTCGATTGCCCGAATTGCGCTGCCAAAGCACGTGTCTGGGCCAACGGCACCAGCACCGCGGTAAGTGTGTCGGGTGGTTGCCAAGCCGCCCGTTCGGCACTGGAGAGCAGGGTCGCCACGGGCTCACCGGCCAACAGATCCTGGGTCAGCCGGTCGAGATAACGCGGCCGGACCCGTCCCGTGGTGGTTAGTTCGTCGGCGTGCCCGGACACGCTGGACGCCGACAGCTCGTCGATGAACGCGAACACCAACTCGGCGAACCGGGCGATCGTCGCGGCCGGAAGTCCGGCAGCCACAGCAGTCGACGACAGTTCCC
>JAVROG010000320.1:0-6041 GCA_032162865.1 Mycobacterium sp.
GGATTGAACCTGCGGGCGGACCGGTACCGCTACCGCTACGCGGGCGGCGAGTGGGGACCGGCCGACTCGCCGGTGGTGATCGACGACGCGTGGCAGGGCCACCTGCCGCTGGGAGGTGCGGTGCGCATCGTCGAGCGGCATGGATATGACATCTCCCCCCTGGACGTCACGGGCGTCACCGCCACCGCCGGGGAACTGACCGTATTGAGCTACGTCTGGCCCGACCAGGACGCCCGGATGGAGCGGTTACGCGGCGCCATCGCGGTCGCCCGCGACGTGCCGGCGCAGTTGGAACGCCGAACGGCAGCCGATGCGGTCACCGGCCTCACCCTGGCCGACGGCGCGCTGACGGTGTTGTGGCATTCGATCACCTGGCAGTACCTGTCCGCCGACGAGCGCGCAGCGGTCCGCGCCGGGATCGATCATGTAGCCGCGCAGGCAAGCGCCGGCTCGCCGTTCGCACATGTGACCCTCGAGCCCGCGCGCGACGGGCCGGGCAGCCCGCTGAGGTTCCTGGTCCGGGTTGCCGGCTGGCCGGGCGGCGAGACTCAGGTGCTGGGCGAATGCCACGCCCACGGCCCGCCGGTGAACTGGCAATAATGCCGCTGCGCAAAATTTTTCGGGTTCAGGCCGTCGGAAATTCCCCCGCCACGACGACGATAGAGATGTGAGCGCCCAACCGGAACGCCCTCCCGACGCTCGGCGCACGCTATTGGCGCTCTACGACCAGGCGCTGCCGGTGGTGTACGGCTATTTCGTTCGCCGCTGCGGCGATCGTGGGACCGCCGAGGATCTGACCTCGGATACGTTTCTGGCGGCTTGCCAAACCGTATCCGATGTCGCCGGGCGAAGCGATCCGCCGCCGATCGCCATCCCCTGGCTGCTCGGGGTCGCGCGGCACAAGCTCGCCGACCACTACCGGCGGCGCCGTGATCCCGTGCCGGTGGCCGACCCGCCGGAGCCGCTCGGCGCGACCGATGACTGGGATGCGGAGCTGGATCGACTGGTCGCCGAAAGCGTGCTAGACCGGCTAAGCGAACCACACCGCGCCGTGCTGGTACTGCGCTACCTGGACGACTGCAGCGTCGGCGAATGCGCTGAACTGCTCGGGCGCACGCTGCACGCCACCGAGGCGCTGCTGGTCCGCGCCAAAAAAGCGTTCAGAAAAGAATATCCGGAAGGAGGCACGTCATGAGTGAGCGCGATCCGCTGCGCGTGCTGCACGCCGATGACCTTCCGGTACAGCCCAATCCGGCGTTCGCCGCGCGACTGCGCCGGCGCATGGAAGCACTACTTTCCCTGCCCCAAACAAGTCCAGAGAGGATTGATATGAGCACCCAAGCAATAGCCGATCTGGGGAGTGCGCAGACCGAGGTCCCGCGCCCTGCCGCCCTGCCCTACCTGTGCGTGTCGGATGCGCGGGCCGCCATCGCCTGGTACACCGATGCTTTCGGCGCGATGGCAGTCGGACAGCCAATCGTGATGGGCGACAGGCGAATTGGGCATGCGGAGCTCGAAATCAATGGTGGTGTTTTGTATCTGGCCGACGAGTACCCCGAACTGGGGCTGCAGGCCCCGGCGCCGGGCGCGGTTTCGGTCAGCCTGATGCTGCATGTCGATAGCACCGATGCGGCGTTGCGGCGGGCACGTGAGTCCGGTGCGACCGTCGTGCGGGAAATCGAAGAGGGCCACGGAACCCGCAACGCGACCATCATTGATCCATTCGGCCATCGGTGGATGCTCAGTGGCCCCACGCTCACAGCCGGAATTCAACACGGCGACATCGGATACGTCTCGGTGTGGACGCCCGACGCCGACCGAGCCGCCGCGTTCTACCGGCATGTCCTGGGCTGGACCTACGATCCGGCGACGCATGAGGTGACCAATACCGAGCTTCCGACAGGTATTTTCGCCAGCCCGGGCACACCGACCCTATTCTGCTGCTACGCCGTCACGGATCTGGGAGCGGCTCACGCGGCGATCACGCGGGCCGGCGGCATCCCCGGCGAAGTCCGGCGAACGGAGCACGGCACGATACTGGACGCTACCGACCCACAGGGCGCCGCCTTTGCCGTCTTCGAGCCGGATGCGGGCCGGAAACGCCCGGAGCTCAACGGGTCTGGGCCTGGCGAGCTGTCGTATGTCACCTACGAGGTCGCCGATGCCGCCGTATTCCGGGACTTCTACGGCCAAGTGCTGCGGTGGACCTTCGAACCCGGACGCGTCGCCGACGGCTGGCAGGTGTCGCAGACCCATCCGATGTCGGGTGCCGCCGGCGGAAGCCGGCATCCGAGCACCGTGCCGATGTGGACCGTCGCCGACATTGACGCGGCAGTCGCGCGGGTGCGTGCGGCCGGAGGCACGGTGCTGGCCGAACCGTCGCGCCAACCGTACGGCCTGTCCGCGGAATGCACCGACGATCAGGGCGCGCGTTTCTACTTGGGCCAGTTCTAAGCGAGCATCTCCGCGATGGGGGTGGCGGCGGCGATCTTGCCGCGCACCTTCATGACCTTGCCGGGCAAGCCACCCCCGACCACACCGACCAGCACGCCGTCGCGCTCGTAGTACGCCAGGAACTTGCGTCCGTCGTCCTCGACGAGGTGCACGATGTCGGTGGCTTCCGGCTCTCCCAGACACTGGATCTTGACGTCGTATTGGTCACTCCAGAAGTACGGCACGACGACGGCCGATGGCACTTCACGTCCCAGCATGGCGGGCACCACGACCCGGGCCTGGTCGGCGACGTTGCTCCAATGTTCCACGCGCGCTTGATGTCCCGTCGCATCACGCCAGGATGCGACATCGCCGAGCGCCCAGACGTTGGGCACACTGGTACGGCCCGCCTCGTCGCAGATGACGCCTTTATCAGCCCCGTCGACCTCGATGCCACTGCCGTCGAGCCAGTCGGTCGCCGGATGTGACCCGATGCCGACGACCACGAGGTCGGCGGCGAGTTCGGCGCCATCGCTGAGTACCACCGTGTCCACGTGCCCCGCGCCGCGGACCTCGGCAACTCCGAGCCCGGTGCGCACGTCGACACCCTCGTCGCGATGCAAACGCGTCACCAGCTCGCCGATCTGCTCGCCGAGCACCGATGCCAGCGGTGTCGGCTGCGGTTCAACCAGCACCACGTCAACGCCGAGCCCGCGCAGGCTGGCGGCCACCTCGCAGCCGATGAACCCGGCTCCGATCACCACAGCCCTCTTCGCCGACGACGCGTGAGTGCGCAGCGCCATGCACTCGTCGAAAGACCGCAAGACGCGGACGCCCTCCAGATCGGGGAAGCTCGGGATGCGCCGTGGCACCAAGCCGGTCGCGATGACCAATTCGTCGTAACCAAGCGAGGTGCCATCGGCCAGTGTCACAGTGCGGGTCGCGGTGTCGATGTTGGTGGCTGCCGCGCCCAAACGCAGGGTGACGTCCTTCTCGTCGTACCATTCGCGCGGTTTGAGGGCCGTGTCGTCGATCTCGGCGCGCAGCACCTCCTTGGACAGTGGCGGCCGATCGTAAGGCAGGTGCACCTCGTCGCTGACGATGGTCAGGGGCCCGCTGTACTCCGCACGGCGCAGCTGCTCTGCGGTCCGGGCGGCGGCCAAACCGCCGCCGACGATCACGATTCCGTTGCTGAAGCCTTCGGTGGTGGTCACGTGGTCGTTCATAGCACGGTAGCCAATCAGTACTTCAACGCGCCCTTGTCGACGGGGATCTGTGTGCCCGACTGGGTGCCCGAACCGTCACCGGCCAACCAGACGACGACGTCGGATACCTCGTCGCACGACATAAAACCCTTGTACTGCATCGGCATTGGCGGGAAGGCGTGCACGAAACGGGGATGCTTGGCGAACACCTGCATCATCCCTTCCGGATCGATCATCAACGTGTCGACCGAATAGGGATGGATGGAGTTGACCCGGATGCCGAATTCGCCGAGTTCGATCGCCAGCGTATTGGTCATCGCGGTCAGGCCATACTTGCTGGCCGCGTAGTGGCCGTTGCCCGGCGTGGCCCTGATCCCGGCCGCGGAACTGACCACCACGATGGAGCCGCCATTGCCGGCTTCGATCATCGCCGGGATGGTGGCCCGCAGGGTCCGCCAGGTACCGGTCAGGTTTATCCCGATGACCGTGTCCCACTGCTCGTCGGTGAGTTCCCACAGCCGGCCCCAATGCAGTACACCGGCATTGGCCACCACGACGTCGAGGCGGCCGAACTGCTCGACACCGTCGGCCACCAGCTGACGCAGCGCCGCGTCGTCGCGGACGTCGACCTGGCGAGCCAGCACCTTGCGGCCCTCGGCCTCCACCGCTCGGACGGTCTCGGCGAGATCCTCGGAAGTGGCCGGCGCATAGGTCAGGCTGTCCGAGACCGGTGCGCAGATGTCTGACGCGATGATGTCGGCGCCTTCGCGGGCGAGTCGCACCGCATGCGACCGCCCTTGGGCACGCGCGGCTCCGGTAATGAACGCCACCCGCCCCTGTAGTGATCCAGCCACGTGCTGTCCTTTCGCCGCCTGTCAGGCTAGCAGCGAAACTGAAACGTGTTCTAGTTGGCTCCAGCTCTAGATTTCGGAGATGATCTGGGCGCGCCGGCTGGCGTATTCCTGGTCGTTCACCACACCGCTGGCGCGCAACGATTCCAGCTCCTGTAGCCGCTCACCGATCGATGCCTGCGGGGCCGCCGGCTGGGCCGCCGGACCTGCCTGCTGCTGCGCGGCGCGACGAACCACCGCCAGGACCTGCTGACGCAACGGTGGGTTCGAGCGGATGTCCACCATGCGGTTGAGCGGGATCCCGTTGGACTTGAGGATTCCCATGATCTCCATCAACGGACCGGCCTGCCCACTCAAGTCGTAGGTGCGGTTGTCTTCCTCGATGGTGAACTGGGCGGGCACCAGCCCGTTGACCAATGCGCTTCGCTCCCAGTCGATTCGGTATTCGTTCGTGGTGGGATCCACCAGAACCACCAGCTTGCGGGCGGTCAGGTTGCCCAGCCGCGTCACGTTGGCGATCACCCGGTCTTCGCTGTCGAACGGGGCGATCCCGGATGCGGCGATGTGCAGGTACACCTTGACGACGGGCTGCTCGTTGATCCGGGTACCGGTCTCGGAAAGGCCGGTGATCTGCGCGAGCGCCAGCACCCCTACCTGTTCGAGCTGTTGGTTCTTGGCGGACGTGTTGATGCTCCAATACGTCAACGCGATGGCAACCAATACGTCCAGCACCGTGACGAGCAGACCGACATAGAACATCCAGGACAGCAGCTCGCCGAACCCGAGGGTGAAATACACGATCAGGAAGATCGGCCCGACCAGTCCGCCGCACAACAGCACCATCAGCTGCATTTTGATGTAGCGCGCCAGCATGTGTTTGCTCCTCATGTCGCCCGAAAGGTGATGTCAGAGTAGCGCCCAAGCCCGCGCTACCGATCAAAACATGTTGCTGTGCCCGCCAAAGCATCAGGCCCGGATCGCCGAGGGGACGATCCGGGCCTGATGGTAAATCGAGTTAGCGCAACCTACTTGATGATCTTGACGACCCGGCCGGCGCCGACGGTGCGGCCACCTTCGCGGATCGCGAAACGCAGACCGTCATCCATAGCGACGGGCTGGATCAGCTTCACCGAGATGTTGGTGTTGTCACCGGGCATCACCATTTCGGTGCCCTCCGGCAACGTCACCACACCGGTCACGTCGGTGGTGCGGAAGTAGAACTGCGGACGGTAGTTGTTGAAGAACGGCGTGTGCCTGCCACCCTCGTCCTTGGACAGGATGTAGACCTGACCCTCGAACTCGGTGTGCGGCGTGGTGGTGCCGGGCTTCACGACGACCTGACCGCGCTCGACGTCCTCACGCTTGACACCACGCAGCAACAGACCGACGTTGTCGCCGGCCTGCCCCTGGTCGAGCAGCTTGCGGAACATCTCCACACCGGTGACGGTGGTCTTGGTGCTGGTCGGCTTGATGCCGACGATCTCGACTTCCTCGTTCACGTTGACCACGCCGCGCTCCACACGACCGGTGACCACGGTGCCGCGGCCGGTGA
>JAVROG010000321.1:0-3436 GCA_032162865.1 Mycobacterium sp.
AGAACATCTCTCGCGTCCAGCGACTGACCTGAAGTGCCTCCCGGTAGAACTCGCCGCTGAACGGGTTGAGGGAGCGCATGATGTCGGCGATCGTCTTGTATCCGTGCTCGCCGGCGTGCGGTGCCGAGGTCTTCTCCGCCTTGGCGAGCACGCCGGGGTTGGTCTCGGCGACCATCTTCTCGCAGAAGTCGACGCCGACCAGGTTCTCCTGAAAGATGTTGTGGTCGAACATGTATTCCGCGGCCTCACCGAGATTGACGATCCACTCGCCGAGGTGCGGCGGCTTGACGCCGTATGCCATGTTCTGCGCGTAGCAGGAACAGGTGGCGTGGTTGTCGCCGCAGATGCCGCAGATGCGGCTGGTGATGAAGTGGGCGTCGCGAGGATCCTTGCCCTTCATGAAGATCGAATAACCACGGAAGATCGACGATGTGCTGTGGCACTCGACCACTTCTCGGTTTTCGAAGTCGATCTTGGTGTAGATGCCCAAGCTACCCACGATCCTGGTGATTGGGTCCCAGGCCATTTCGACGAGCTGGCCGGGTTCCCGCTTGGCAGTTGACGGCTCGGGAATGATGGTTGTCATAGCAACTTCTGCTCTCCGCCCTGAGGGCTCTATGGAATTTGGAGCTGGCCGCGTTACCCGGGTCTCACCAGGTGCGGCGGGCTCCGGTGGTGAGTTCGTCGCCTTTGTGCCGCCAGCGCGGCTCCTTGTCGATCGTGCGCGCGGTGATACCCCGCAGGTTTCGGATCACCGTCCCGTACAAACCCGACGCGGTGCTCGAGAGTTTGCCGCCCGGCGGCTCGTCCATGAACGGCATGAACTTGTCCGGGAAGCCTGGCATCGTGCACCCGATGCAGATGCCTCCCACGTTCGGGCAGCCACCGATGCCGTTGATCCACCCGCGTTTTGGCACGTTGCACTTGACAACGGGACCCCAACAGCCAAGTTTCACAATGCATTTCGGCGAGCCGTATTCGGTGGCGAAATCACCCTGCTCGTAATAGCCGGCCCGGTCGCAGCCTTCATGCACAGTGGCACCGAACAGCCACTTGGGGCGCAAGGCGTCGTCGAGCGGGATCATCGGCGCCTGGCCGGTCGCCATGTAAAGCAGGTAGACCAACGTCTCCGACAGGTTGTCCGGTTGAATCGGACATCCGGGGACGCAGACGATCGGGATGCCGGCCTTGCTCTTCCAATCCCAGCCGAGGTAGTCGGGCACACCCATCGCCCCGGTCGGGTTGCCGGCCATCGCGTGAATGCCACCGTAGGTGGCGCAGGTCCCGACCGCGACGATCGCGGTGGCCTTGGGGGCCAGTCGGTCGAGCCACTCGCTGGTGGTCATCGGCTGTCCGGTTGCCGGATCGTTGCCGAACCCGCACCAGTACCCCTCTTCCTTGATCTTCTCGTTGGGGATGGAGCCCTCGACGACGAGCACGAAGGGTTCCAAATCGCCACGGTCGGCCTTGAAGAACCATTCGAGGAAATCGTCCGCGCCGCCGGTGGGCCCGCATTCGAAATCGATCAACGGCCAGTGCACGGCGACCTGGGGGAGGCCGGGCAACGCGCCGAGTGCGATCTCTTCCACACTGGGCTGGGTGGCGGCAGTCAACGCCACCGAATCGCCATCACAACTGAGGCCGGCATTGATCCAGAGAACGTGAATCAACGTTTCTTCCGCTTTGACTGCTGCTTCTGAGAGCATGCTGCAGCTTTCCGGGACCGGGCTGAGGTCCCTGCGCTACCGGAGTCGACCGTCGGCCCACTTGCGCAGCGCTATTTTTCGGTCTACCCCCCGCCATCATGCGTTGTCAACGGTTCGCAATTAGTCTCCGAATACACAAATTGTGCAGATCCCGGCGCACTCGGGTGTTATCAATGCTCAGAAGGGGATTCGATGCGCAAGTGATACGGCACGCCGTCATTGGAGTTTGGCTATTGCGCAATTGCCCAATTGCGTTTTCTTGCGAATCATTTGCAGGTCAAGATTAGTTGCGAATCATTGGCAACTAATCGTTGTGCGATTCTTCGGCAAACCGTCGCAGCCAACCGAACCAGGCGGCCATGCCGGCTCCGGTGCGCGCGCTGACCGGCAGGATCGTGGCAGCCGCATTGACCTCGCGAACATGCGCGATGTATGCGTCGACGTCGGCGTCCAGGTACGGCACCAGGTCGATTTTGTTGAGCAGAACCAGATCCACCGATCGGAACATCACCGGGTACTTCAGCGGTTTGTCCTCGCCCTCGGTGACGGAGTAGACCATCGCCTTCGCGTGTTCGCCGACGTCAAACTCCGCCGGGCACACCAGGTTCCCGACGTTCTCGATGATCACCAGATCCAGGCTGGGCAGGTCTAATCCTGGTAGCGCCCGGTTGACCATGGGCGCGTCCAGGTGGCACTCACCACCGAACCCGTTGCTGGTGTTGAGCAGTGACACCTGGGCGCCGCGACCGCTGAGCTTGGCGGCATCGAGGTCGGTGGCAATGTCTCCCTCGATTACCCCTATCGCGAGTTCACTGGCGAGTTCGTCCAGCGTCGCTTGCAGCACAGTCGTTTTCCCTGAGCCCGGTGAGCTCATCAGGTTGAGCGCCCGGATGCCGTTGCTGTCGAACGCCGCTCGGTTGAAGTTCGCGCGCACGTCGTTCTCGGCGAAGATGTTCTCCAACACGTCGATACGCTGCGCGCCGGTTTCATAGCCACTGTGGTCCCCGTGATCATGGTCATGATCGCCGTGCTCGTGCTCGTGCGGGTGCTCGTGGGCGTGCACGGTTCCGTCATCGTGACGATGGAATCTACCCATACTGAACACCTTTCACGAGACGTCGAGCGAGGTCACCTGGAATTCGTTGCCGCTGAGCACCTCAACATCGGAGCTGTCGCACTCCGGGCACCAGATCGACCAGGCCGATGTGATCTCCGACTGCCCGCCGCATGTCCGGCACCGCACTTCGGCGGTGATGCATTCGAGCTCCAGTTCGGCGTCCGGCATGTTCTCTGAGTCCCGGACCAGTGTCCAGCAGAACGACAGCGATTCCGGCACCACCTGGCGAAGTGCGCCGACGCGTACCCGCACCACGTCGACGTGACGGCCGTCGGCGTGGGTCTTGACCACATCGGCGATCGCTTCGCACAACGAGAGCTCATGCACTGTTGGTCACCGCGGACCGTGCGCCCATGAGCACTGTTCTACACCGTTGACCAACAAGGTTCCAGGTCGCCATGGGGTCACCTTCGGCGTCAACGGGTTTCGGTCACTGCTGGCCACTTCTCCTCGATCCGTCCGTAGCGCCAGACCAAAACCGCGATGGCCCAGGCGGCGACGAACATCCCGACGACGACGAAGCCGACCGTGTTGAGGTCGAGGCCGGCGAGCCAGTCCCAGAACGGGCCGCGCCAGCCGAGCTGGTCGGCGAACAGACCGAGGAGTTCCACCG
>JAVROG010000322.1:0-11731 GCA_032162865.1 Mycobacterium sp.
CGATCATCGGCGAGGAGCAGCGCGCCCGCGACCTGATGGAGCGCCTGCTGCGGGTGGCCTCGCCGCTCGGCCTCTACGCCGAGGAGTTCGACGCCGGAACCGGCCGGCACCTGGGCAACTTCCCGCAGGCGTTCACCCACCTGGCACTGATCAATGCGGTGGTGCACGTGCTCCGCGCCGAAGAGGAAGCCGACGGTTCGGGGACGTTCCAGCCCGCCAACGCGCCCGTGTGAGTTTTTTCTCAGCTCCGTGCGCTGACCTTCTCCATGATCGCGCGGGCGATATCGACTGCGCTGGTGCGGGGATCCCCCGTTCCCGGATCAGACGCGCGTTGGACGCTGAAGAAGGCGACCTCCACCTCGACAAGACAATTCACCCGGAGCCCGATGGCCCGCGCTTCGGGCCTGCGTCCAGATGACGCGCCGGTCGCCTGCACGTAAACCGTTGCCGCGAGCACCGCGTTATCGAGGCGCACGTCGGCGACTTCGTTGGTGAAATTGAGCGCGGCGCCCGAGATCGTCACCGTTGCGCCATTGCAGCTTTTCCACTGCTCAGTGAATTTCGCGAACAGCGTGGCGGCATCCGCTGCGGTCGGCAATGCGACAACGGCTTCGGCGACGCTGATCACCTTTCCGGATTCTCCTGCAGTCCACCATGTTTCACGCGCGACATTTTTGACGCCGGCCGATTCGTAAGCGCCCCTGCTGGTCATTGTTGAGACGCCAGCGCATTCGACGGGCGAGATGTCGCCAAGCCCCGGCTGCAGCCGCTCCGGACCACCAAAGCGCGGCGGCAACTGCGGGTCACCTTTGAAGCCTTGGTTGAGCATGTTGGCCAAGACCACATCGTCGAGCAGCACCTGCTTGATGACCTCCCCGATGAGCGGGTTCGGTTTCAATCCCGCTGCGGGCCGCGCGGTACCGGCGATAGCGTGCGTACAGCCCGCCACCAATAATGCGACGCACATCGCGACGGCCGCAGACCAGCGGGATTTCATCGAATTCCTTTCCACAGTTTTCGTCAATCGTGCCGGACAGCTTGTGCAACATGACCTTGACGAGATCGATTGCCCTGCTGCCGGTTCCACGTGCGGCCGCGCGAATTTCTTCGTCGCTCGACATGATTCGAGCCGGCGACGTCACCCTTGTCCCGGATCGCGACTATGCGGGCGTCGCTGTTCTGTCCACCGTGCTGAGGCAACCGGTGCCCAGCAGGACGACACACAGCACCATGACCACGCGCGTCAGGCCAGCCCCCGCCAAAGCCGTTGCTACTTCTTGCCCTTGTCTCCCGCCGCCTCAGAGGACAACGCTGCGACGAAAGCTTCCTGCGGAACGTCGACCCGCCCGATGGTCTTCATCCGCTTCTTGCCTTCCTTCTGCTTCTCCAGCAGTTTGCGTTTGCGGGTGATGTCACCGCCGTAGCACTTCGACAGCACGTCTTTACGAATTGCGCGGATATTCTCGCGCGCAATGATTTTCGAACCGATGGCGGCCTGCACCGGCACTTCGAACTGCTGGCGCGGAATGAGTTCCTTGAGTTTGGTCGTCATCTTGTTGCCGTAGGCAGCCGCGGAATCCTTATGCACAATCGCAC
This sequence comes from Mycobacterium sp., assembly GCA_032162865.1. Taxonomy (GTDB): domain Bacteria; phylum Actinomycetota; class Actinomycetes; order Mycobacteriales; family Mycobacteriaceae; genus Mycobacterium. The sequence continues at coordinate 1,597 of JAVROG010000322.1, forward strand.
TGAACGCGTCGACGGCCTCGCCCTGCAACAGGATGTCGACCTTGACCAGTTGGGCTTCCTGCTCGCCGGCTTCTTCGTAGTCGAGGCTGGCGTAGCCGCGGGTGCGCGACTTCAGCGAGTCGAAGAAGTCGAAGATGATCTCCCCCAACGGCATTGTGTAGCGCAGTTCCACCCGCTCGGGCGACAGGTAGTCCATGCCGTCCAGCTCGCCGCGACGCGACTGACTCAATTCCATGATGGTGCCGATGAACTCGCTGGGCGCGATGATGGTGGTCTTCACGACGGGCTCGAAAACGGTGCGAACCTTGCCTTCCGGCCAGTCCGACGGGTTGGTCACCACAATCTCGGTGTTGTCCTCTTTCTCCACCCGGTACACCACGTTCGGCGACGTCGAAATCAGGTCCAGGTCGAATTCGCGTTCCAGGCGCTCCCGGGTGATCTCCATGTGCAGCAGACCGAGGAAGCCGCAGCGGAACCCGAAGCCCAGCGCCACCGATGTTTCCGGCTCCCAGGTCAGGGCCGCGTCGTTGAGTTGCAGCTTTTCCAGGGCGTCGCGCAGGTTCGGATAATCCGAGCCGTCGACCGGATATAGGCCCGAGTAGACCATCGGCCGGGGTTCGCGATAGCCGGTCAGCGCCTCGGTGGCGCCATTGCGGGCCGACGTCACGGTGTCGCCGACCTTTGACTGACGGACATCCTTCACGCCGGTGATCAGGTAACCCACCTCGCCGACACCGAGACCGACGCTGGGCTTCGGTTCGGGCGAGACGATGCCGACCTCGAGCAGTTCGTGGGTGGCGCCGGTGGACATCATCGCGATGCGCTCGCGCGGGCTGATCTTGCCGTCGATGACGCGCACGTAGGTCACCACGCCGCGATAGATGTCGTAGACGGAGTCGAAGATCATCGCGCGGGTGGGCGCCTCGGCGTCGCCCTCCGGCGGAGGCACCTCACGCACCACATGGTCGAGCAGGTCGGCGACGCCTTCGCCGGTCTTGCCCGACACGCGCAATACGTCGCCGGGCTCGCACCCGATGATGTGAGCGATCTCACCCGCGTAACGATCCGGATCGGCCGCAGGCAGGTCGATTTTGTTGAGCACCGGAATGATGTGGAGGTCGCGGTCCAGCGCCAGGTAGAGATTGGCCAGCGTCTGCGCCTCGATGCCCTGGGCGGCATCGACCAGCAGCACCGCGCCCTCGCAGGCCTCCAACGCACGCGACACCTCGTAGGTGAAGTCGACGTGGCCGGGGGTGTCGATCAGGTGCAGGACGTAGTCGGTGTTTTCGAGCTGCCAGGGAAGCCGCACGTTCTGCGCCTTGATGGTGATGCCGCGTTCCCGCTCGATGTCCATCCGGTCCAGATACTGGGCCCGCATCGAACGCTCGTCGACCACCCCGGTCAGCTGCAGCATGCGGTCGGCCAGCGTCGACTTGCCATGGTCGATGTGAGCGATGATGCAGAAGTTCCGAATCTGCGCCGGCGGCGTGAAGGTCTTGTCGGCGAAACTGCTGATGGGGATCTCCTGGTTGAGCGGTTTGCGAGTATGCCCAGCGTATCCGTGCAGAACAGCCGGGACACAATTCCGGTTTCGAAGCCGGTCTCGCTACGCGTCTATGCTGCGAACATGGCGTCCGGCCGGAAGTCACAGTGGAAGACGTTTCAACGGTTTGCGGAGAACCTGGTCAACGAGGCTCCGAAAGTAGTTCAGCGTCTGCAAAACACGCAGGAGACCCTGCGGACCATCCAGCAAGCGGTGAAGATCACCGCGAATATCGTGGCGATGGGCCTGCCGGCCGCACCTGCCGAAATCACCGCCGGCCGGCCGGTGACCGAAACCAGCTTCCCCACCGCGCAGCGGGCCCGCAAGGTGATCTACGCACCAGATCTCGACGGCCAGGCCGATCCTGGCGAGATCGTCTGGACGTGGGTGGTCTACGAGGACGATCCGACGCGCGGCAAGGACCGGCCCGTACTCGTCGTGGGGCGGGAACGCAGCGTCCTGCTGGGGCTGATGTTGTCCAGCCAGGAACGCCACGAACATGACCGGGACTGGATCAAAATTGGTGCCGGCGATTGGGACTACGAGGGCAGACAGAGTTGGGTGCGACTGGACCGCGTGCTCGACGTGCCCGAGGAAGGCATCCGCCGCGAGGGCGCCATTCTGGATCGCGAGATCTTCGACGTGGTGGCGGCCCGGCTGCGCGCCGAGTACTCCTGGCGCTGACCAGGGAAAACAGCCCCGCGACTACCCCTGCGTGATGTAGGACTGCAGCTGCTGCTGTTCGGCCTCGAGTTCACCCATGCGGGTCTTGACCACGTCACCGATGCTGACGATGCCGATCAGCTTCTTGCCGTCGAGCACCGGCACGTGACGCACCCGGTTCTTGGTCATCAGCACGCTGATCTCGTCGACCGTGTCGGCTTTGGTGCAGGTCGCGACGGCGCTGGTCATGATCTTGGAGATCGGGCGGGACAGCACGCTCGGACCGTGCACGTGCAGCTGGCGCACGACGTCGCGCTCCGACACGATCCCGACGACACCCTCGTCGCCCACCACCACCATGGCGCCGATGTTCTGCTCGGCCAGGCCGGCAAGCAGTTCCCGGACCGTCGCTTCGGGGTTGATCGTCGTCACCGCCGCACCCTTGTTCCGCAAGACGTCCGCGATCCGCATTGAGGCCCCTCCCGCTGGTGTGATCCGACTCACACCAGGCTACGGCTCAACTTGGGCGGCGGCAAAGCAATCACCGGAACCGGTGGTCAGTAGCGGCCAAACCGTCATGCTGGCTTGACTGTCGCGTCACGCCGATCCGGTTCGCCAGCGGCGGGCCGACCGATTGTGATGGCCCGAATATTATTGTCCACCAGCATAATCGGTCGAATCAACCACTATGCGTCGAGTCGACTTGCAAGGATGAGGTCATGATCGAGGTGACCCTGCTCGGAACCGGAAGTCCCATCCCCGACCCGAACCGCGCCGGCCCCGCAACCCTGGTGCGGGCCGGCGGGCAGGTGTTCCTGGTGGATTGCGGGCGCGGGGTGTTGCAGCGGGCGGCCGCCGTGGGTGTGGGCGCCGCCGGTTTGTCGGCCCTGCTGCTCACCCACCTGCACAGCGATCACATCGCCGAGCTGGGCGACGTGCTCATCACGGGTTGGGTGACCAACTTCGCACCCGATCCCGCCCCGTTGCACATCATCGGCCCGCCGGGAACCGCGGAGGTGGTGGAGGCGACGCTCAAAGCATTCGGCCGCGACATCGGCTATCGGATCGCCCATCACGCGGACCTCAACGCGCCGCCGCCCATCGAAGTCCATGAGCACACCGAGGGCCCGGTGTGGGACCGCGACGGCGTGACGATCCGGGTCGGCCCGACCGACCACCGCCCGGTAGCGCCGACAATCGGGTTCCGGGTGGAATTCGACGGTGCGTCGGTGGTGCTGGCCGGCGACTCGGTGCCCTGCGCCAGCCTCGACGAATTAGCCTCCGGCGCAGATGCATTGGTGCACACAGTGATCCGCAAAGACATTCTCGATCAGGTCCCGCAGCAGCGGGTCAGGGATGTCTGCGACTACCACTCGTCGGTGCAGGAGGCGGGCGCGACCGCCGCTCGCGCCGGCGTCGCCACCCTGATCCTGACCCACTACGTGCCGGCGATCGCGCCGGGCCAAGAGGAGCAGTGGCGCGCCTTGGCTGCCACCGAATTCAGCGGGCAGATCGAGCTCGGCGACGACCTACACCGGGTCGAGGTCCGAACGCGGCAGTAGCACTGCGGGCCGCGCCAGGAGCAGCGCAGCCGAAGAACCAAGTAGCTGGTAAAATACGATTACGCTTCGATACTCGGGTCAACCGAAGCGTCGGTGTTTCGGTCAATGTAGGCCGATTCGCAGATTGATCAGTGTGCGTCGCGCTACAGTCGACTGCTGCTGTTCTGAACTAAGAGGTGCCGGATGTCATGGTTCGCCGCAGGACCGGAGGCGATGGCAGCTGCGGCCAACAACCTGGCCGGCATCGGCTCGAACCTCGCGGAATCCAACGTCCAAGCCGCCGCACCAACCACCGCGATCCCTGCGGCCGCGGCGGATCAGGTGTCGGCGGTCGTCGCAGCTTTCTACGGCGCGCACGCACAGGGCTACCAGAGCATCAGCGCGCAGATGGCGTCGTTTCACGAGCAGTTCGTGCGGGCCCTGGCCAGCAACGGTGCTTCCTACGCCAACGCCGAGTCGGCCGCCGCCTCGTCCTTGCAGGAGGGGCTCAACGCGGTCAACGCCCCGGCACGCGGACTACTCGGCGCCGATTAAGAACAGCTACGCGAGCCGGGTGATCTCGACGTCCACGTCGAGGTCGGTGGCTCCCAGCCCGGAATAGATGCCCGTCAACGGCGACACGTCGGCATAGTCGCGACCGACACCCACACTGATGTACTGCTCGGTGATTTCGGTGTCGTTGGTCGGGTCATAGTTGTACCAACCGCCGGTCCAGGCCTGAATCCACGCGTGGCTGCGACCCTCGACGGCTTTGCCGATCACGGCGTCGCGTTTCGGATGCAGATAACCGGACACGTATCGTCCGGGAATGCCCATGCTGCGCAACACAATCAGCGTCAGGTGCGCAAAATCCTGGCACACACCCTTGCCCTGTTCGAGCGCGTCCAGCCCGGACGATTGCACGCCGGTGGTCCCCGGCAGGTAATCCAACTCGCTGCGCGCCCACTGAGCCGCGGCGACGACGGCTTCCGGGGGGTCGTAGTTCTTCATGATCCGCTTGCCCACGGCGGAGACCCGCTTGCTGGACGGGGTGTAGGCGGTGGGCCGCAGCACCTCGTCGAACCGATCGATCACCGCCATCGATTGCAAGTCTGTCCAACTGGCTTTCGCCGCGGGCGGTTCCGGGCTTTCGGTCTCGACCACCGACGACGACGTCACCGTCAGTTCGGTGTGCGGTGCATGCAGGTCGAAGGCCGTTACGGCCGTCCCCCAGTAGTCGATGTAGCGGTAAGAGCGGGTGGCCGGGATGGTTTCCACCCGGTTGAGGACGACGTTCTGCCGGGTGTTGGAGCGTGGCGTTAGCCGCGCTTCGTTGTACGACGCCGTCACCGGCGATTTGTACGCATAACCGGTGGTGTGCACCACCCGCATCCGCCACATCAGGATTCTCCTTGACTGTCCAGGCTGTCGGCCAATACACCGCGTTGGCGGGCATCTGTCCACGCCACCCAGGGTGCCGCGTGAAAGTACTGCAGCGCCAACGCTTCTCCGACATCTCGGCACGTTGCCTGCAAGCTCGCCAATCGGTTCTCCAGCGACTCGAGCAACACACCGGGCTGAACGAATTCCAGTTCACTGCGTGCCTGACCGAGTAGCCGCTGGGCTTGGGTGGTCGCCCCGATGCGGCTCTGCGGGTTGTGCAGCAATTCCTCGATGTTGTGTTCGGCCAGTCTCAGCGAGTAGAAGACCGAACGGGGGAAAAGCCGGTCCAGCAACATGAACTCGACCACTCGGACCGCATCCAGCACACCGCGATAGGTGCGCAGGTAGGTGTCGTGCGCCCCGGCGGAACGCAGCAGCGTTACCCAAGCCGGCGACGACGCGCTATCGCCCACCCGGGAAAGCAGCAGGCGCACCGTCATGTCGACCCGCTCGATTGCGCGGCCCAGCACCATGAAGCGGTAGCCGTCGTCGCGGGAGAGCGTGGAGTCGGCCAGACCGGCGAACATCGCCGCACGGCCTTCGATGAACGACAGAAACTCGTGCGGCCCAAGGCGTTTGGCGGCACGCTCGCGCTCAGGAAGCGCGTGATAAGTGGTGTTGATGCATTCCCACGTCTCGCTGGAGGTGACTTCCCTTGCCGATCTTGCGTTTTCCCGCGCCGCCGAGATCGCGTCGACGATCGAGCAGCCGCCGTCGCTGTTCGGGCTGAACGCCACCAAGTCGGTCAACGACCAGACATCGAGTCGGTGCTCGGGCGGCTCGATGCCCAGCACCTGCAGCAGCAGCCGGGAGGCTTGGTCGGGGTCGACACTGGAATCCTCGAGCAACTGGTGAACGGCGACATCCAGAATTCGCGCCGTGTCGTCGGCGCGCTCGACGTAGCGACCGATCCAGTACAGCGCTTCGGCGTTGCGGGCAAGCATCAGTCGATCGCCTTCTGCTGTTGTTGCTGCTGCTCTTGTTGTTGCTCCTGCTTCGGCTCTTCCTTTTTGGGCTGGCGGGCCGGTGTGCGCTTCGGCCGCGAGTCCTCGGAGTTCTGCTCGGGCACCGACCGCGGCAGTGACCGCACCACCTCGGCGCGGCCCAGCTCCCGGTCGAGGGCCGAAGCCCGCGGCGCCAGCACCCAGGTGTCTTTCGAACCGCCACCCTGGCTGGAGTTGACCACCCGGGATCCCTCGACCAGTGCCACTCGGGTCAGCCCACCGGGCAGCACCCACACGTCGTTGCCGTCGTTGACCGCGAATGGCCTCAGATCGACGTAGCGCTGCGACAGCGAGTCTCCGATGCGCGTCGGTACGGTCGACAACTCCATCATCGGCTGGGCGATCCAGGCTCGTGGGTCGTCGCGGACCTTCTTGCTGATGGCCGCCAGTTCCTTCTCGGAGGCTTCCGGGCCGAACACGATGCCATAACCGCCGGATCCCTCGACCGGCTTGATCACCAACTCCTTGACACGGTCCAGCACCTCTTCGCGTTCTTCCTCCAGCCAGCAGCGATAGGTGTCCACGTTGGCCAGCAGGGGTTTTTCACCCAGGTAGTACTCGATGATGGTGGGCACGTAGGTGTAAACGAGCTTGTCGTCGCCGACGCCGTTACCGATCGAGCTGGAGATGACGACGTTGCCAGCGCGGGCCGCATTGACCAGCCCGGCCACGCCGAGCACCGAGTCGGCCCGGAACTGAAGCGGATCCAGGAACGCGTCGTCGATACGCCGGTATATGACGTCGACCTGGCGCTCCCCGCCGGTGGTGCGCATGTAGACCTGGTTGTCACGGCAGAACAGGTCGCGACCCTCGACCAGTTCGACACCCATCTGGCGGGCCAGCAACGAGTGCTCGAAGTAGGCCGAGTTGTAGACGCCCGGGGTCAGCACCACGACGGTGGGGTCGGCCTCGTTGGTGGCCGCCGAGTTGCGCAGCGCCCGCAGCAGGTGTGAGGAGTAGTCGTCGACCGTGCGCACCCGATGGGTGGCGAACAGGTTCGGGAAGACCCGGGCCATGGTGCGCCGGTTTTCCATGACATAGGACACACCCGAGGGCGAGCGCAGGTTGTCTTCCAGGACGCGGAAGTCACCGCGGTCGTCGCGGATCAGGTCGATCCCGGCGACGTGGATTCGCACGCCGTTGGGCGGGACAATTCCCACCGCCTCGCGGTGAAAGTGCTCACAAGAGGTGATCAGCCGACGGGGTATGACACCGTCGCGCAGGATTTCCTGGTCGCCGTAGATGTCGTCGAGGAACTTCTCCAGGGCCTTGACCCGCTGGGTGATGCCGCGCTCCAGCCGCGTCCACTCGGCCGCTGAAATCACCCGCGGGACCAGGTCGAGCGGGAACGGTCGCTCCTGGCCTGACAGGGAGAACGTGATGCCCTGGTCGATGAACGCGCGCCCCAGCGCATCGGATCTGGCTTTGAGTTCCGAGGCGTCGGTGGGTGCCACTTCGGCGTAAATGCCTTTGTAGGGGCCGCGGACGTTGCCGTGGGCGTCGAACATCTCGTCGAAGGCCAACGAGTATGCGTCCGAGGTGTTGTAGCCCTCGAAAATGCGCTCGGACCGCACGCTCGACTGCCGCTGCGTCGCTTTGACCGGGTTCGGAAGACTCACCTGTGTCATGCTGCCTCAATTCCCCCATCCCGGCAGACCCCGAGTTCCGCTTTTGGGCGAAAACGTAACCGACTGATAACCTGAACAGTCGCTATCGGGTAGCAGGGGTACCCGAGCCAAGCCAACTCGAACCTCGAAAATAAGGAACTGACGCGTGGCCAACATCAAGTCGCAGCAGAAGCGCAACCGTACAAACGAGCGCGCCAGGCTGCGCAACAAATCGGTGAAGTCTTCGCTCCGTACGGCTATTCGCGCGTTTCGGGAGGCCGCCCACGCTGGTGAGAAGGACAAGGCGGCCGAACTGCTGGTGGCGACCAGTCGCAAGCTGGACAAGGCAGCGAGCAGGGGCGTGATCCACAAGAACCAGGCCGCCAACAAGAAGTCAGCGCTGGCACGCTCGCTGAACAAGCTCGGCTAGGTTCTCTCACTCGGACCCGCTTCAGGCCGCTTTTAGGCCTTCATTCCGAGGCCAACTCCGCGACCTGTCGCACCGCGGATTCCAGCGCGTAGTCGGCGTTCGCGACGGCACCCTTCACGTTGGCGTTCAATGTGGCCACCAGCCGCATCGCGATTGCCAAACGGTCGCGTGACCAGCGCCGGGCCTGCTTCTGAGCCTTTTGCACCCGCCAGGGCGGCATCTTCAACTGCCCAGCCAGCCGGTAGGGGTCGCCGGAGTGCGGCATCACCAACCCGATGGTGTGAATCGCTTCGGCCAGCGCGTCAGCCAGGACCACCAACGGCTCGCCGCGCATCATCGCCCATCGCAGCGCCTCTGTGGCGCCCGCGACATCGCCGGCGACGGCCTTGTCGGCGATATCGAAGCCCTTCACCTCGGCTTTTCCGCTGTGATAGCGACGGACCGCGGCGGCATCAACGCTGCCCCCGGTGTCGGCGACCAGCTGTGAGCACGCCGACGCGAGCTCCCGGATGTCGGAGCCGACGGCATCAAGTAGGGCCGTGACCGTCCTCTCGTCGACTTTGACTTTCAGCGAGCGGAATTCGCCCCGGACGAAATCGGTGCGTTCGCTGGCCTTGGCGATCCGAGCACACGGATGCACATGCGCGCCCAATGACCGCAGCTCCCCGACCAGCGACTTAGCCCGCCCGCCACCGGAATGGACTACCACCAGCACCGTGCCCGCCGGCAGATCCGTGGCGGCCGAAGCGATCAGCGCGGCGGCGTCCTTGCCCGCCTCGGCGGCGGATTCCAACACCACGATCCGTTCCTCGGCGAACAGTGACGGACTCAGCAGCTCGGTGAGCTCGTAGGTGCTGACATCGCCGGCCCGCATCCGATTCACTGGGACATCGGCTATTCCCGGTTCGAAGCCGGATCCTGTGGCGGCACCGGCGCGCTGCCGAGCCGACCGCAGAATCTGTGCGACGGCTCGCTCGATCAGCAGATCTTCTTCCCCGAGAACCAGATGCAACGGCGAAACCTCACTCACCCAGTGATGGTGTCACGGCGGTCTGACTGCTCCGGTAGCCGCTCCGGCTACCTGCGGCGACCCGCCGCGCCCGGCTCCGCCGCGCTTGCGATCTCCGCTCCGGCGACCCCGGACACCAACCAGGCCAACAAGCATCCAACGGTGACCGCGGCACCGCAGGCCAGCGTCACGCGAAACCAGCGCCACCGCCACATCACAACGACCAGCACGGTGGTGCACCCAACCACCATCAGGCCGGCAACACCCGACGGCACAGGCACGCTGGCGCCCGGTACGCGGGCGGCCCAATGCGCGACTCGCAGCACCCACCACACTTCGGGTCCGGTGAACCGGATCAGTAGCTGGGCGCCGGCCGGCCAGCAGACGGCCAATACCGCCGCCGCGGTTCCCAACACGGTGATCGGCGCTATCACGGGCGCAACCACCAGATTGGCGACCACCGCCACCAGGCTGAAGCGCCCGGAGATGGCAGCGACTAACGGCGCGGTCACCACCTGGGCTGCCCCGGCAACGGCGATCGCGTCCGCCAACGGCTTGGGCCAGCCCCGACCGACCAGACGGCCGGACCAGCCCGGGGCAACGACAACCAGCGCCGCGGTCGCGACCACCGACAGCGAGAAGCCCATGTCGACGGCCAGATGCGGAGCCACGGCCAGCAACACCAATACAGTCGAAGAGAGCGCCGGAATCGCTTGCCGTCGGCGCGACAGCAACATCGCAGTCAGCGCGATCGCGCCCATCACCGCCGCCCGCAACACGCTGGCCGTCGGCTGCACGACGATGACGAAGGCCACCAACGCCAGCCCAGCCGACACCACGGCGGCCCGCGGCCCGATCAGCTGCGCCGACAACAGGACGGCCGCGCATACGATCG
>JAVROG010000323.1:0-2559 GCA_032162865.1 Mycobacterium sp.
ACCGTCCCGCTTCTGGGCATCATCGTCGAGCACCGGCAGACGAGGAACGTCAAGACGCAGTTCCCCGTCTGAGCGGCCCGGTCAGGATCGGTCGGCTGCCAGCGCCCGCAGCGCCGGCAACAACAACGCCAGTGCGCGACCGCGGTGCGACACCGCATCCTTCTCCGCCGGGCTTAGCTGCGCCGCGGTGCGATTGTCACCGGCGGGGACGAAGACCGGGTCGTACCCGAACCCTCCGTCGCCGCGCGGCTCCCGGGCAATCAAGCCGGGCCACTCGCCGCGCACCACCACCTCGTCGGATCCTGGGGCGGACCCGGACACCAGCGCGCACGCCGAGACGAAAGCCGCGCCCCGGCGCCCGTCGGGCACGTCGCGCAACTGCGCCAACAGCAACGCGGTATTCGCGGCATCCTCGCCGTGGTTGCCCGACCAGCGCGCCGACAGCACCCCGGGCATGCCATTGAGCGCGACAACTTCCAAACCGGAGTCGTCAGCGACGCTCGGCAAACCGGTCGCGGCAAACGCGTCGCGGGCCTTGGCCAGCGCGTTGTCCTCGAATGTTGCGCCGGTCTCCGGCGCCTCGTCGAATGGAGCCACGTCGTCAAGCGACACCAGCGTCACTCCAAGCAGACCGGCGCCGTCCAAGACCCGCTGCAGTTCGACCAGCTTCTTGCGGTTGCGGCTGGCCACCAGAAGCCTGGTCACCACTCGCTCCGAAACATCGGATACCACTTCACGCGATCAGGATAGGGCTGGATCACGGGGGTATGCTGACACACTGCGGACACCTGGCCGCAGCGACCGGATTACTCGGTGCTTGTCGCCGAATCTGAAACGCCGTGCGTTGGACGAACAGCGCATGAGCAAATGGGTTAACGATGTCGACTCAGGCTCTCCGGGCGCTTGCGCAGTACCCGGTAGCTGCCATTGCCGTAGCAGACGACGGTACCGTCCTGTTCGCTAACACGGCGTTGGCAAAAATACTCGGCTGCTCGTGTGACGCTGTCACCTCGATGAGCCATGCATATATCTGCTCGACTCTGCCGACCGGCGAACACTCTTTGCGGTAGCTCGGTTATGCCCTGACACCATCGGGAGATCGCTGCAGTTCGGCCAGGCGACATGCTTCGTCAAGATGCACAAGTCGGCGGTATTGAATGGCGTTGAGTCGGTTGCCACCGCGATGTTCGACGGACTTGCGGAACGACTGTCCGGGTACCACGGCATTGGCAAGTACGCCGCCTGCACGGACGCGGCGAACTCGCTCCGTCCCACCGAGCGGCTCTTGACGTGCGCAGCCCAACGGTGTTTGGCAGCCTCATGAGCAACGGGGCCAAGCGAAGTCGGTATCCCTTTTATGGCCCCATTTAGGCGGTGGCGGAGCTACCCGCGTTAAGCAGTCAGCGCGATCCGCCGCCGCCGCAACCGATTACGTCCGCCGCCCTACCCCTTCGAAGCCGGTCCCTCGGGCAGCACGCCCGGGTATGGCAGCGCCATAGCTTCGCGCTGGGCCGCGAATAGCTTGTCGCACGCGCTCAGCGCCATGTCGAGCAACTTGTCCAGGGTCGAACGCGGGAAGGTCGCGCCCTCACCGGTTCCCTGCACCTCGACCAGCGTCCCGGTGTCGGTGGCGACTACGTTCATGTCGACTTCGGCGCGCGCGTCCTCTTCGTACGGCAGGTCCGCACGAACCCTGCCGTCGACAACGCCGACGCTGATAGCCGCGATGGCACAGGACAACGGCCTGGGATCGGAGAGCTTCCCCAACGCCGACAGATAGGTCACCGCGTCAGCGAGTGCCACGTAGGCACCGGTGATCGCCGCGGTGCGGGTACCGCCGTCGGCCTGCAGCACATCGCAGTCGACGGCGATGGTGTTCTCCCCCAACGCGGAGAGGTCGATGCACGCCCGCAGTGATCGCCCCACCAACCGACTGATCTCCTGGGTGCGGCCACTGGGCCGGCCCTTGACCGATTCGCGGTCGGAACGGGTATGCGTGGCGGACGGCAGCATCGCGTACTCCGCGGTGAGCCAGCCCAGACCCGAACCCTTGCGCCAGCGGGGCACTCCTTCGGTGACGGACGCGGTGCACATGACCTTGGTCTGGCCGAATTCGATCAGCACCGAACCCGCTGGGTTTTGGGTGAAGCCCCGGGTGATGACCACCGGGCGGAGCTCGTCGTCGAGGCGGCCGTCTTCTCGTTTGGACACGCCGCCCACCCTAGCTCGCCGACGATGCGGGCCACTCGGCCCGAGGAGAAGCGGGCTCTAGCTGGCCCGTCGGACTTCGAAGGTCTCGTCGGGCACCACCGCGTGCACCGGGCCGTCGAACTCGGCCTTGGCCTCGCTGATCACGTCCTCCCGCGAGGTCCAAGGCGGGATATGGGTCAGCAACAACTCGCGGACACCGGCTTGCGCCGCGGCCCGGCCGGCCTCGGTACCGGACAGATGCAGGGCGGGTGGATGCTTCGGCGAGTGTCGCCAGGACGCCTCGCACAGGAAGACATCGGCGCCACGAGCGAGCTCTATGAGTTGGTCGCACACGCCGGTGTCTCCGCT
>JAVROG010000324.1:0-11479 GCA_032162865.1 Mycobacterium sp.
GTGGAAGGGCTGCTCAGCCTGGTTCACCTCGATCACGCCGTCCGACTGGCCAGTCAGCTACCCACCAGTCCGGCCGAATTAACCATCACCGCAACGGCTTCCAGTGCCAACGACACCGACATGGGTCGGGTCGTACCGGTGTTGGTCACCGTGTCCGGCAGCGACGGCGTCGTGATCGCCACCCTCGATGAGCGCTTCGCGATCCTGGGCCGCACGGGCACGGCCGAACTCACCGACCCGGTCCGGGCCGGCGGGGCCGTATCGGAGAACGCCACCGACACCCCGCGCCGTCGCCGCCGCGACGTCACCATCGGGGCGCCGGTCGACATGCGCCCGTTCGCGGAGGTGTCCGGGGACCACAACCCGATCCACACCGACAAGGCCGCCGCGCTACTTGCCGGCCTGGAATCGCCGATCGTGCATGGCATGTGGCTATCGGCCGCCGCGCAGCACGCGGTGACTGCCACCGACGGACAAGCCCGGCCGCCGGCGCGGCTGATCGGCTGGACCGCGCGGTTCATGGGCATGGTGCGCCCCGGCGACGAGGTGGACTTCCGCGTCGAGCGGGTCGGAATCGACCAGGGTGCAGAGGTTTTGGAGGTCGCCGCGCGAATCGGCTCCGACCTGGTCATGTCGGCGACCGCCCGGCTGGCCGCGCCCAGGACGGTCTACGCGTTCCCCGGCCAGGGCATCCAGCACAAGGGCATGGGCATGGACGTGCGGGCCCGGTCCAAGGCGGCCCGCAAGGTGTGGGACCAGGCGGACAAGTTCACCCGTGAAACGCTGGGTTTCTCGGTGCTGCACGTGGTACGCGACAACCCGACCAGCATCATCGCCAGCGGTGTGCACTACCACCACCCCGACGGCGTGCTGTTCCTGACGCAGTTCACCCAGGTGGCGATGGCGACGGTGGCCGCCGCGCAAGTGGCCGAGATGCGCGAGCAGGGTGCGTTCGTCGAAAGTGCGATCACCTGCGGCCACTCGGTCGGCGAATACACCGCGCTGGCCTGCGTCAGTGGCGTATTCGAACTCGACGCGCTGCTGGAGGCCGTGTTCCACCGCGGGTCGAAGATGCACGACATCGTGCCTCGCGACGAGTTGGGCCGCTCCAACTACCGGTTGGCGGCGATCAGGCCGTCGCAGATCGACCTGCCGGACGACGAAGTCACCGCATTCGTGGCGGCCATCGCCGAGCGCACCGGGGAGTTTCTGGAGATCGTCAACTTCAATCTGCGCGGCTCGCAGTATGCGATCGCCGGGACCGTGCGCGGACTGGAGGAGCTGGAAGCCGAGGTCGAGCGGCGCCGCGAAATCAGTGGCGGCAAGCGCTCGTTCATCCTGGTGCCCGGCATCGACGTGCCGTTCCACTCGCGGGTGCTGCGGGTCGGTGTGGACGAGTTCCGCCGCTCGCTGGAGCGGCTGATGCCGCGTGACCAAGATCCTGAGGTGATCCTCGGGCGCTACATACCCAACCTGGTGCCGCGGCCGTTCACGCTGGATCGCGACTTCATCCAGGAGATCCGGGACCTAGTGCCCGCCGAGCCGCTCGACGAAATCCTGGCCGACTACGACACCTGGCGTAGTGAGCGGCCGCGCGAGCTGGCCCGCAAGGTTTTGATCGAGCTGTTGGCGTGGCAGTTCGCCAGCCCGGTGCGCTGGATCGAGACACAGGATCTGCTGTTCACCGAGGAGGCTGCCGGTGGACTGGGTGTGGAGCGGTTGGTCGAGATCGGCGTCAAGACCTCGCCGACCGTCACCGGCCTGGCCACCAACACCCTGAAGCTGCCCGAATACGCCCACAGCACAGTGGAAGTGCTCAACGCTGAGCGCGATGCCGCCGTGCTGTTCGCCACCGACACCGACCCCGAGCCGGAAGCTGAAGAGGAGCCGGCTGCGGAGTCCGAGGCTGTCGCGTCGGAGGGTACGCCTTCGCCCAATGTCGCACCGGCCGCTCCGGCTCCCGCCGCAGCCCCGTCGGGAGGCCCGCGACCCGCTGACATCGGCTTCGACGCCGCGGACGCGACCCTGGCCTTGATCGCGATCTCGGCCAAGATGCGCCTCGACCAGATCGAGGAACTCGACTCCATTGAGTCCATCACCGATGGCGCGTCCTCGCGCCGCAACCAACTGCTGGTCGACTTGGGCTCCGAGCTGAACCTGGGCGCCATCGACGGCGCCGCGGAGGCCGACCTGGCCGGCCTGCGTGCGCAGGTGACCAAGCTGGCCCGTACCTACAAGCCTTATGGCCCAGTGCTTTCCGACGCGATCAACGACCAGTTGCGCACGGTCCTCGGGCCGTCGGGCAAGCGGCCCGGTGCCGTTGCAGAGCGGGTCAAGAAGACCTGGGAGCTCGACGAGGGCTGGGCCAAGCACGTCACCGTCGAGGTCGCACTGGGCACCCGGGAAGGCACCAGCGTTCGTGGCGGTGCCATGGGCCACCTGCACGAGGGCGCACTGGCCGACGCAGCGTCCGTGGACAAGGTCATCGACGCCGCGGTGGCTGCCGTCGCCGCACGCCGTGGCATTGGCGTGTCGCTGCCGTCCGCTGGCGGTGGCGGCGGCGGCGCGACCGTCGACGCGGCCGCACTCAGCGAATTCACCGACCAGATCACCGGACCCGACGGCGTGCTGGCCTCGGCCGCCCGGCTGGTGCTCGGTCAGCTGGGGTTGGACAACCCCGTCAGCGCCGCTCCGGCGGCCACCGATGCGGAGCTGATCGACTTGGTCACCACCGAATTGGGTGCGGACTGGCCGCGTTTGGTGGCGCCGACGTTCGACGCCAAGAAGCCCGTCGTTTTCGACGACCGCTGGGCCAGCGCCCGTGAGGACCTGGTCAAGCTGTGGCTGAGCGACGAGGGCGACATTGACGCCGACTGGTTGCGTCTGTCGGAACGCTTCGAGGGCGCCGGCCACGTCGTTGCCACCCAGGCCACCTGGTGGCAGGGCAAGTCGCTGGCCGCGGGCCGGCAAGTCCACGCCTCGTTGTACGGCAGGATCGCCGCCGGCGCCGAGAACCCGGACCCCGGTCCGTACCGCGGCGAAATCGCTGTGGTGACAGGCGCTTCCAAGGGATCAATCGCCGCATCGGTGGCCGCCCGGCTGCTCGACGGTGGTGCCACCGTCATCGCGACCACCTCGAAGCTCAACGACGAACGGCTGGCGTTCTACCGCACGCTCTACCGTGACCACGCCCGCTATGACGCCACGCTGTGGGTGGTGCCGGCCAACATGGCCTCCTACTCCGACATCGACGCCCTGGTCGAATGGATCGGCACCGAGCAGATCGAAAGCCTTGGGCCGCAGTCGATTCACCTCAAGGACGCGCAAACTCCGACATTGCTGTTCCCGTTCGCGGCGCCGCGCGTCGTCGGCGACATGTCCGAGGCCGGTGCGCGCGCCGAGATGGAGATGAAGGTGCTGCTGTGGGCGGTGCAGCGGCTCATCGGCGGTCTGTCGAAGATCGGCGCCGAGCGCGACATCGCGTCGCGGCTGCACGTGGTGCTGCCCGGCTCGCCCAACCGCGGAATGTTCGGCGGGGACGGTGCTTACGGCGAAGCCAAGTCGGCGCTGGACGCCGTGGTGAGCCGCTGGCACGCGGAGACCTCGTGGGCGGAGCGGGTCAGCCTGGCGCACGCGCTGATCGGCTGGACTCGCGGCACCGGACTGATGGGACACAACGACGCCATCGTCACCGCCGTAGAGGAGGCGGGTGTCACCACGTACTCGACGGACGAGATGGCGAAGCTGCTACTCGACCTGTGCGACGTGGAATCCAAAGTCGCCGCCGCCAGTTCGCCGATCAAGGCGGACCTCACCGGTGGTCTGGCCGAGGCCAAACTCGACATGGCGGCGCTGGCCGCCAAGGCGCGTGAAGATCACGGGGCGAGCGCCGCGGACAACGGGGCGGACGAGGCGGCCGAGGGCACCATCGCTGCGCTGCCGTCCCCGCCGCGCGGATACACCCCGGCACCGCCGCCGGAATGGGACGACCTCGCCGTCGACCCGGCCGACCTGGTGGTGATCGTCGGTGGCGCCGAGATCGGGCCCTACGGCTCGTCACGCACCCGCTTCGAGATGGAGGTCGAGAACGAACTGTCGGCCGCCGGTGTTCTCGAATTGGCCTGGACCACTGGGTTGATTCGCTGGGAGGACGACCCGCAACCGGGTTGGTACGACACGCAATCCGGTGATCTGGTCGACGAAGCCGACCTGATCGAGCGCTATCACGACGCCGTACTGGAACGCACGGGCATCCGTGAGTTTGTCGACGACGGTGCAATCGCGGCCGACCACGCATCACCGTTGCTGGTGTCGGTTTTCCTGGACAAGGACTTCATCTTCGTCGTGTCGTCGGAGACCGACGCCCGTGCGTTCGCTGAATTCGACCCCGAGCACACGGTGGTCCGACCGGTTCCCAACTCAACCGACTGGCAGGTGACTCGCAAGGCGGGCACTGAGATTCGGGTGCCCCGCAAGACCAAGTTGTCGCGCTTTGTCGGAGCACAGATTCCGACCGGGTTCGACCCGACGGTGTGGGGGATCAGCCCCGACATGGCCACCTCCATCGACCGGGTGGCGTTGTGGAACATCGTCGCGACTGTCGATGCATTCCTGTCCGCCGGGTTCAGTCCGGCCGAAGTGATGCGATACGTGCACCCGAGCCTGGTCGCCAGCACGCAGGGCACCGGGATGGGCGGCATGACGTCGATGCAGACCATGTACCACGGCAACCTGCTGGGCCGGAACAAGCCGAACGATATCCTGCAGGAAGTGTTGCCGAATGTTGTTGCCGCACACGTGGTTCAGTCCTATATCGGCAGTTACGGCTCGATGATCCACCCGGTCGCTGCCTGCGCGACCGCGGCGGTCTCCGTCGAGGAGGGCGTCGACAAGATCCGGCTCGGTAAGGCCGAACTGGTGGTGGCCGGCGGCCTGGACGACCTGACGCTGGAGGCCGTCATCGGCTTCGGCGACATGGCGGCCACCGCGGACACGAAGATGATGCGCGGCCGCGGCATCGACGACTCGAAGTTCTCCCGCCCCAACGACCGGCGACGCCTGGGATTCGTGGAAGCCCAGGGTGGCGGCACGATCCTGCTGGCCCGTGGCGATCTGGCCGTGAAGATGGGCCTGCCGGTGCTCGCGGTGGTCGCTTATGCGCAGTCCTTCGGCGACGGCGTGCACACCTCGATCCCGGCTCCGGGGCTGGGTGCGCTGGGTGCGGGCCGCGGCGGCAAGGACTCGCCGCTGGCACGCGCGCTGGGCAAGCTCGGTGTGACCGCCGACGACATCGCGGTGATCTCCAAGCACGACACGTCAACGCTGGCGAACGACCCGAACGAAACCGAGCTGCACGAGCGGCTCGCCGACTCGATGGGCCGTTCCGTTGGGGCACCGCTGTTCGTGGTGTCCCAGAAGAGCCTGACCGGGCACGCCAAGGGTGGTGCGGCGGTATTCCAGATGATGGGGCTGTGCCAGATGATGCGGGACGGCGTCGTCCCGCCCAACCGCAGCCTGGATTGCGTCGACGACGAGCTGGCCGGTTCGGCGCACTTCGTCTGGCTGCGTGACACGCTGCGCCTGGGCGAGAAGTTCCCGCTCAAGGCCGGGCTGCTGACCAGCCTCGGATTCGGCCACGTGTCGGGTCTGGTCGCATTGGTGCACCCGCAGGCGTTCATTGCCTCGTTGGAGCCCGCACAACGCGCGGCCTACCAGGAGCGCGCCGACGCCCGTCTGCTGGCCGGGCAGCGCCGCCTGGCCTCGGCGATCGCCGGCGGTGAGCCCATGTACCAGCGGCCACCGGACCGTCGCTTCGACCACGACTTGCCGGAGAAGCCGCAGGAGGCGTCGATGCTGCTTGATCCGGACGCCCGGTTGGGTGCCAACGGGGCCTACTAGGTCTGTGGCGGAGTGACTCGGACTATCCGTTAACCTGGCCACCCATGGGCATCGTCGGAGTCGGGATTGACCTTGTCTCCATTCCGGATTTCGCCGAGCAGGTCGACCAGCCGGGAACGGTGTTCGCCGAGACCTTCACCCCCGGTGAGCGCCGCGACGCCTCCGACAAGAGTTCGTCGGCGGCGCGTCACCTGGCGGCCCGCTGGGCGGCGAAGGAAGCGGTGATCAAGGCGTGGTCCGTCTCGCGGTTCTCGCAGCGGCCCGTGCTGCCGGAGGACATCCATCGCGACATCGAGGTGGTCACCGACATGTGGGGCAGGCCACGGGTGCGGTTGAGTGGCGAGATCGCCAAGCATCTGGCCGATGTGACGATCCACGTGTCGCTGACCCACGAAGCGGACATCGCGGCCGCCGTGGCCATTCTGGAAACCACTTAGCCGGTTGAGGCCTCGGCGCGGGCGGTTGCGAGGCTGCGAGCGTAGCCGGCGCCCATGCCCAGCAGCACCAAACCCACGATGATGAATGCCGCCACCCGGAATATGCCGTCCAGCGTGGCCAGATCGAACAGGAACAGCTTGGCGGTGGCCGCGCCGGTGAGCGCCAATCCGGCGGTGATCGGCTCGGTGGTACGTTCCCGGCCGCCCTGGCGCAGTGCATAGACGAACAAGGCGGCTGCCATGCCGATCCAGCAGATGGTGGCCGCCATGTGGCCGGCCAGGAATCCACCGTTCTTGCCGCCGACCAGGACACCGGCGGTCACCGTGAATGCGGTGACGGCGTAGACGATCAGTGCCGACGCCGCCGCGACCAGCAGCCGCATGACGTCCGAATTCTGCTGTCCGACAACCGTTGCGGCGTACGCCTGCGTGATCAGTACCGCGAATGCGATGACGAGCAGGCTCGCGGCCAAGGTGGACACCGCAACCGAAGTGGGCATCGTCGTTGCCCGCACCAGCGCGGGCAGCGGTGCATACTGGTAGAACAGGCCGGCCCCGATGATGCCGAATCCGCCTGCGCTCCAACGTGCTACGACATCGTGGCGACCCGCAATGGCGATGACGATGGCCAGCGCCAGCAGCACCGGGCCTTCGATGTAGCCCGCGAATGCAACGGTGAGGGCGACCAGCGCCGAGATCGCCGACCATGCCGACCAGATCTGGGTGACGATCCGGGGGTAGCTGCCCAGGAGTACGACGGTCAGCATGCCGGCCGCCAATGCGCCCGCCAGTACCGCGGCCAGCGTGCGGTCGACGCTGATTGCGCAGGCCAGCGCCGGTAGGGTGCCGGCGCTAGTCAGCAGCGCCAGCGCGGCGGCATTCTTGGTGGCCGGCAGCAGAATCAGTCCGCCGGCGATTGCCAGCAGTGCTGCCACCGCGCAGGCGCCGCCGAGCAGCCAGGCGTTGTCGTATCGGTTGACCGCGGCCAGTGCCAGCAACAGCGGCAGCGTGGTCGCCGCGATCCGGGCGGCGTGCATCCAGGTCCAGTCCTTGCCCAGTTGCACCGGCAGGGCGGCGGCCGAGAGCGCAAGCATGAAGCTGACGAGCAGCAGGTCCACGCCGTGGGTAAGCACGGGCGCCAAGCCGATGAGCGGCACCAACACCAGCAGCGCCAGATGCTCGGAGTCCCATCGCCTGGCCAGCGCCAGCCCCGCTCCGCCCACGATGGCGGCCAATATCAGTCCGACCGGTGCCGGCACCCACGTGTAGATGGTCACGACCGCGATGACGTCCAGGTAGGCGGTGGCAATACCGGTGGCGGCCAACGCAATCGCTCCGATCCGGCCACCGGGCCGACCCCGTAGCCGGGCGCCCACACCGACGAGGGCGATCGCCAGCGCGGTGCCTCCGGCCACCCGGATCTCCGGTCGAAGCAGCCCGGCCTGCGCGGCGAGCACGAGCAGCAGCACCACGCCGATCAGCGTTACGCCCACCCCCGCCACGGCGAGCACCTTGCCGATCCAGCCGAATTCGGTCTTGTCTGAATCAGGTTCGGGCTGCGGAGCCGCCGGCGGCTTGGGGCGTACGGGCTTCGGAGGCTGTGGCCGGGGAGCCTGTTGACGTGGCGGCCGTTGGGGCCGGGGTGCTGCCGCCGCGGGCGTCCAGTACTGCCAATAGGCCTGCCAGTATGGATCCACCTGCTGCGCCGCCGCCGCATAGGCTGGCGCGACGGGCGTTGGCGGCGGGGCCGCCGGGGCCGCCGGCGTCGCGGATTGCGCGGGTTGCGCGGCGGACTCGGAAAACAGGCGGTCCAACTGGCTGAGCTCGCCGGATACTCGGGACATCTGACGGGCCAGCGTGTCGAATTCGTTCGAAAGCCGACTTAGGACAGCACGGCCAGCCTGGTGCGATTCGGTCATGGTGTCCCACCCTGCCGCCGGATGGCGCTATCCGGATGAGTAGGACTACGCAACTCGAGCTATTGGTCGAGCCCATGCTCGATGGCGTAACGCGTCAGCTCCACCCTGTTGGCGACCTGCAGCTTGCGAAACGTCGCCTGCACATGGTTCTCCACTGTCCGGTGGCTCAGTGAGAGCTTCTCGGCAATCTGCCTGGCGGACAAACCTTTCGCGACAAATCGCAACACCTCGGTCTCTCGCTCGGTCAGGCTGGGGGTGGCCGGCCCCGAACTCGGGTCCTGCGCGATGCGCCGGTATTCGCCCAGCACCAGCCCGGCCAGACTGGGGGTGAAGACGGCTCGCCCGGCCGCGGTGGCCCGCACGGCGTCGGCCAGTTCGGCTTTGGATGCGCTCTTGACCAGGTATCCGGTTGCCCCCGCCTTGACCGCCTCCAGCACGTCTTCGCGTTCGTCGGATGCTGACAGCACCAGTACCCGGGTAGACGGCGAGACCTCGAGCACTTCCGTCGTCGCCTGAACGCCGTCACCGTCGCCCAAGCGCATATCCATCACCACCACGTCCGGTTTGACCACGGCGGCCCGGCGGCGCGCCGCAGCCACCCCCTCCGCGGTGGCGACGACGTTGAATCCGTCGTCGGCGAGGTCGCGGGCGACCGCGTCCCGCCAGATGGGGTGGTCGTCGACGACCATCACCGTGGGTTCGGCTGGTTCAGTCATGATCTTTGGCACTCCGGCGCGGCACGCTCAGCTCCCATTCGGTTCCCTCCCCGGCGTTGGTGTGCAGTTCTGCGCTTCCGCCCATCGACATCAACCGTCCCACAATCGACTTCGAGATGCCGACGTGTCCCTGGCTGGCCGCTTCCTCGAGTCGGCCGGGGGCGATGCCCGGGCCATCGTCCCGGATGCTTATCGTGACCGATTCACCCAGGTCCTCCAAAAGGACGAAGGCACGGGCGGCGGGTCCGGCGTGCGAGTGCACGTTGTCAAGGGCATTGCCGACCGCGGCATCGAGTTCGGTGGCGACATCGTTTTTGACGAGCACCGGGGTACCCGGCAGGCTCATCGACACTCGATCGGCCTCGCGGCGGCGCAGTAACGCGCGCAGGTCGATCGCCTTGCTGGCGTCGGCGTCGCTCTCCATCTCGGTGGAGGTCACCCAACTGCGCAGCGCGCGTTCCTGTTCGCTGGCGAGCTTCGCGAGTTCGGATGTGGCGCCACCGATTTCGTGCCCGCGTTTGGCGACCAGCGCGAGCACCTGAATAACACCGTCGTGAACTTGACGGGATAACCGCTCACGTTCTTCCAGCAAGGCCGCCAGGCGGGCCGCTCGCTGCAGCTCATCGTGGGCGCGCCGCGCGGTCCGAGCCGCCAGCCCCACCGCCAGGCCGACCGCCAACTCGACGATGATGGTGGCGTTCCGGCCGAGGTTGACGTTGATATAGCCCTGGACTGCTTCGCTGGTGGCCGTCACCGCCAGGCCGGTCAACATGCCACCGGTAGGGCCGAACTGCAGGGCCGCTGAGATGGTGGCGTTGCTAGCCCACAACGTCGTCGGCCAGGTCTGGTTGTTGTGCGCCCACTGGCCGGACGCGACGACCTCGGTCGAGAGCATGAGCAGCACAACCACGATCAGTTCGGTGATCACCCACGCCGGACGCCGGCCGAACCCACTGAGGTAGGCGATCGCGCACGCCACGCTCCAAGCGATCAGCACCGCGAACAGCAGCCAGCCTAGGGCAGGGTGATGGAGATCCGAGTTGACCGCGATGTGGAAACCCAGCGCGTAGAGGCTGCTCAGCAGCCGGAACAGCTGCGCTGCCCGCCACAGCGGGGTCGTCGGGTCAGGACCGTTAGTCGCCATTAGGGGCCCAGCATAGCTAGCCTGAAAAGCGTGACTGATCTGGTTGAGCGGGTGCGCGAGGTGCTGTCGTCGGTGCGGCGCGATCTCGAGGATCTGGTTCGGATCGAATCGGTCTGGGCGGACCCGGCGCGGCGCGACGAGGTGCACCGCAGCGCGGAGGCGGTGGTGAACTTGTTGTCGCAGGCGGGTTTTGACGATGTGCGGATCATCAGCGAGGGCGGCGCTCCGGCCGTCATCGCGCATTATCCGGCACCACCGGGAGCGCCCACCGTGCTGCTGTATGCCCACCACGACGTGCAGCCCGAAGGCGACCGCGGGCAGTGGTTGTCGCCGCCGTTCGAGCCGACCGAGCGCGACGGGCGCCTCTACGGCAGAGGCACCGCCGATGACAAGGCTGGCATCGCAACACATTTGGCCGCATTTCAGGCCCACGGCGGCCGGCCGCCGGTAGGTGTAACGGTCTTCGTCGAGGGCGAAGAAGAATCGGGTTCGCCATCGCTGGGCCGATTGCTGGCCGCCCACCGAGACGCGCTGAGCGCCGACGTGATCGTGATTGCCGACTCGGACAACTGGAGCACTGAGATTCCAGCCTTGACGGTGTCGTTGCGGGGGATGGCCGACTGCGTCGTGGAGGTCGCCACCCTTGACCATGGGCTGCACTCTGGTCTGTGGGGTGGGGTGGTGCCCGACGCGCTGAGCGTGCTGGTGCGACTGCTGGCGAGTCTGCACGACGACGAGGGCAACGTGGCGGTTT
Source organism: Mycobacterium sp. (assembly GCA_032162865.1). GTDB lineage: Bacteria > Actinomycetota > Actinomycetes > Mycobacteriales > Mycobacteriaceae > Mycobacterium. The sequence continues at coordinate 10,869 of JAVROG010000324.1, forward strand.
GGGGCTTGCATGAAACGGACACCAGCAGCCATGAATATCCTGTGTATCCCCCCGAACGGGTTCGGGATGAGACTGGTCTGTTGGACGGAGTGACCGAGATCGGGTGCGGTCCGGTGCCGCAGCGCCTGTGGGCCAAGCCGGCGATCACGGTGATCGGCATCGACACCACATCCGTTGCGGCAGCATCAAACACGCTGATTCCGCGGGCCCGGGCCAAGATCAGCATCCGGGTGGCACCCGGCGGCGACGCGGTAGCGCACCTGGACGCGCTGGAAGACCACCTCAAGCGGCACGCCCCGTGGGGCGCCCGGGTCAATGTCATCCGCGGCGAGGTCGGCCAGCCGTACGCAATCGAGGCAAGCGGTCCGGTCTATGACGCGGCGCGCGCGGCGTTCCGGCAGGCCTGGGGTGTTGAGGCCGTCGACATGGGCATGGGCGGGTCGATCCCGTTCATCGCCGAGTTCGCCGCGGCTTTTCCGGAGGCCAAGATTCTGGTCACCGGCGTGGAGGATCCAGGAACCCAGGCGCATAGCATCAACGAAAGCCTGCATTTGGGCGTGCTGGAACGCGCGGCCATCGCCGAAGCCCTGCTGCTGGCGAATTTGGGGTGA
>JAVROG010000325.1:0-9367 GCA_032162865.1 Mycobacterium sp.
CCAAGCGCACGTTCCAGGCGCTTCGTATCGCGGTCAACGACGAGCTGGAGTCACTGCGCAGCGCAGTTCCTGCCGCGCTGGATGCGCTTGCCGTGGCCGGCCGCATCGCGGTGATGGCTTACCAGTCGCTGGAGGACCGAATCGTCAAGCGCGCGTTCGCCGACGCGACCGCCTCCCGCACGCCGCCGGGGCTCCCGGTCGAACTTCCCGGCCACGAGCCCCGGTTCCGGTCGTTGACGCACGGGGCGGAACGAGCGGATGCGGCTGAGATAGAACGCAATCCGCGCAGCACCGCGGTGCGATTACGGGCCCTGCAACGAGTCGAGCGCGAGGGTGATCGGGCGAAGGGGAAGGCCAAGGCATGAGCACAAAGCGCCAAGCGACGAAGCGCCGCGAGAGTGAGCGGGGCAGTCGACGTACCGGTGCCGCCCGTACCAGCGTGCGCGCTGCGGCTGACTCGTCGTCGCGGCGCAGTCGGGCGCGGGCCGGGACGACGACGGCGCCCAGCCGGGAAGCTCGGGTGCCGAGGTCGGGACCGCAAACCAGCCCGATTACCCGGCCCGTCGACCGGCCCGCCCGGCCCAAGAACGCCAGCCAGGCCAAGGCGCGGGCCAAGGCGCGAAAAGCAAAGGCGCCCAAGGTTATTCGGCCCAGGCTGACGGAGCGGTTGGCTCTTCGGCTGGCCCAGATCGACTTGCGGCCACGCACCCTGATGAGCAGGGTCCCGTTTGTCGTGCTGGTGATCGGTTCGCTGGGCATCGGGCTGGCGCTGACGCTGTGGCTGTCCACCGATGCCGCCGAGCGTTCCTACCAGCTGAGCGACGCCCGCGAACGGACCCGGATGCTGCAACAGCAGAAGGAGGCGCTCGAGCGCGACGTTCGCGAGGCCGCCTCGGCGCCGGCGCTAGCCGAGGCGGCGCGCAAGCAGGGCATGATCCCCACCAGAGACACCGCTCACCTGGTCCAGGCCCCCGACGGAAACTGGGTGGTGGTGGGAACACCCAAGCCGGCTGACGGCGTTCCGCCGCCGCCGCTGAACGCCAGGCTGCCCGAAGAAGGGCCGCCGGCGCCTCCGAAGGCACCGGCGGTGGTTCCGCCTGAGGTGGCGGTCCGGGTGCTCCCAGCACCTGGTGACCCGGCTAATCCACCCGGCTCACCCGCCAGGTCCGGCCCGCAAGTGCTGCTGCGCGGACCTGACGGAGCGTCGACGCTCAACGGGACTCAACTGCCAGGAGTGGCGGGTCAGCTGCCGAGCCTCCCGGACCCGGTGCATGCGGTGCCGGGTCAGCTGCCGGCGGTAGCGGGTCAGCTGCCGGCGCCGGTCTACGGGCAAGTTCCCGGCCAGGTGCCGTTGCCGACCGCAATGGCTCCGGTCCCTGGACTACCTGCGGTCCCCGGGGTCCCGGCGGTACCGGGCCAGGTGCTCGCTCCACTGCCGCCAAGCGCCGAACAGTCCGTGCCCATGACACCCATCCCGTCGCCCGTCCCGGGAATTCCGAGATGAGCCGCGGCGACCCGCGGCGCTCACGCACCGAGCGCGTTTCCCGCAAGTCCCGCGGAGCCCCGGACATCCGGGAACCGAAGCGTTCGCGGAAAACCAGCGAGGCCAGGAAGTCTCGTGGCACCGCACGTCCCGAGGCGTCCGCAACGGCTCACTCAGCGCGAGAGCGGCGCACCCGCCAGGCCGTCGCGGTGGCGAGTCGCGGGGCATCCTTCGTGTTCCGCCATCGGGCAGGCAATGTCGTCATCCTGGTGTTGCTGATTGTGGCCGCGGCGCAGCTGTTCTATCTGCAGGTGTCCAATGCCGCGCAGCTGAACGCGCAGGCTGCCGGCCAGCTCAAGGTCACCGACATCGAAAGAGCGATCCGCGGCGCCATCATGGACCGCAACAACGACCGGCTCGCGTTCACCATCGAAGCGCGGGCACTGACCTTCCAGCCCAAGCGGATTCGCCAGCAGTTGGAAGAAGCCGGGAAGAAGTCTTCCCACGCGCCGGACCCCCAGCAGCGGCTGCAGGAGATCGCCAAGGATGTTGCGGGCAAGCTGAACAACAAGCCGGACGCCGCGACGTTGCTCAAGAAGCTGCAGAGCAACGAGACGTTCGTCTACCTGGCCCGTAACGTCGATCCCGCCATCGCCCATGCGATCTCGCTCAAATACCCCGAGGTCGGTTCCGAGCGGCAGGACCTGCGCCAATACCCGGGCGGATCGCTGGCGGCCAACATCGTGGGCGGCATCGACTGGGACGGGCACGGTCTGCTGGGCATCGAGGACTCACTGGATGCCATGCTCGCCGGAACCGACGGATCGGTCACCTACGATCGCGGGTCGGACGGCGTCGTCATCCCCGGTAGTTACCGCAACCGGCATAAGGCAGTGCACGGTTCAACCATCCAGCTGACCCTGGACAACGACATCCAGTTCTACGTCCAGCAGCAGGTGCAGCAGGCCAAGGACGTGTCGGGTGCACACACCGTCTCGGCCGTCGTGCTCGACGCCAAGACGGGCGAAGTGCTGGCCATGGCCAACGACAACACCTTTGACCCCTCGCAAGACATCGGGCGGCAAGCCGACCGGCAACTGGGCAACCTGCCGGGGTCCTCGCCCTTCGAACCAGGCTCGGTGAACAAGATCATCACCGCGTCCTCCGTCATCGAATACGGGCTGAGCAACCCCGACGAGGTGCTGCAGGTGCCCGGCAGCATCCAGATGGGCGGCGTCACCATCCATGACGCCTGGGACCACGGCGTGATGCCCTACACCACCACCGGCGTCTTCGGAAAGTCGTCCAACGTCGGCACGCTGATGCTGGCCCAGCGGGTCGGCCCGGAACGCTTCTACGACATGGTCCGCAAGTTCGGGCTGGGTCAGCGCACGGGCGTGGGCTTGCCCGGCGAGAGCGCCGGTCTGGTGCCGCCCATCGACCAGTGGTCGGGTAGCACCTTCTCCAACCTTCCTATCGGACAGGGTGTCTCGATGACGCTGCTGCAGATGGCCGGCATGTACCAAGCCATCGCCAACGACGGGGTGCGGATGCCGCCGCGGATCCTGAAGGCGACCGTCGCGTCGGACGGCAGCCGGACCGAGGAACCGCGTCCCGAGGGTGTCCGGGTGGTGTCGGCGCAGACCGCACAAACCGTGCGCCAGATGCTGCGCGCCGTCGTGCAGCACGACCCGATGGGCTACCAGCAGGGCACCGGGCCCGCCGCCGCGGTCCCGGGCTACCAGATGGCCGGCAAGACGGGTACCGCACAGCAGATCAACCCGGGCTGCGGCTGCTACTTCGACGACGTCTACTGGATCACCTTCGCCGGAATGGCCACCGTCGACAATCCCCGTTACGTCATCGGCATCATGATGGACAACCCGCAGCGCAACGCCGACGGCACACCGGGGCACTCGGCGGCGCCACTGTTCCACAACATCGCGGGCTGGTTAATGCAGCGCGCCAACGTCCCGCTGTCACCCGATCCGGGACCGCCGCTCACTTTGCAGGCGATGTAGGGCACCAGCACCGGCAAACACCGCACACCCCAGCTTTCCGGGCGCGGGGGAACTTCGTGACCGGCCGCGGCTAGGTAGTGTGTCAGGGCTGATTCAAGCCGATATGGCGGTCTGCGCAGCGTCGGACGGAGGTGGTGACGGAGGTGGTATCGGTGCCCACGGATCTGCGTCCCACCACCGGCGCGGGCATGCCACTGGCTGTGCTGGCCGCACAGGTCGGCGCGGTCCTCGCCGCTGGCCTCGAGTACACCGGCACCGTCCCCGACGTCCCGGTCACCGGCGTGACGTTGCGTGGCCAGGACGTGCGGCCGGGTGACCTGTTCGCTGCCCTGCCCGGCTTGACCACGCACGGCGCCCGCTATGCCGGAGCGGCCCTCGAGCGTGGTGCCGTCGCGGTACTCACCGACGCCGACGGGGTCGCCGAGATGGCTGCACACGCCCCGGCGGTGCCAGTCCTGGTGCACCCGGCACCGCGCAGCGTGCTCGGCGGCCTGGCCGCCACGGTGTACGGCCGTCCGTCGGACCGGGTGACGGTCGTCGGGATCACCGGCACGTCCGGCAAGACCACCACGACGTACCTGGTCGAGGCCGGCCTGCGGGCGGGGGGTCGGGTCGCCGGGCTGGTCGGCACCATCGGCATTCGTATCGACGGCGCCGACATCCCCAGCGCGCTGACCACCCCGGAGGCGCCCGCGCTGCAAGCAATGTTCGCGGCCATGGCCGAGCGCGGGGTGGACACCGTGGTGATGGAAGTGTCCAGTCACGCGCTGACCCTCGGCCGCGTGGATGGGACCGAATTCGCGGTCGGCGGTTTCACGAACTTGTCGCGGGACCACTTGGACTTTCACCCCACGATGGACGACTATTTCGAGGCCAAGGCGCTGCTGTTCGACCCGGCTTCGGCGTTGCGGGCGCGCAGGGTCGTGGTGTGCGTGGACGACGAAGCCGGTCGCGCCATGGCGGCCCGGGCGGGGGACGCGATCACTGTCAGCCTGACCGACCAACGCGCGCACTGGCGCGCCATCGACGTGACACTCAGCGGCCCCGCCGGGCAGGAATTCACCGCCATCGACCCCGCCGGTGTGCACCACCGAATCGGCATCGACCTGCCGGGCCAGTACAACATCGCCAATTGTCTTGTCGCGCTGGCAATTCTCGACGCGGTAGGCGTGTCCCCCGAGCAGGCGGCAAGCGGACTGCGGGATACCCGGGTTCCGGGGCGGCTCGAACGGGTCGACCGCGGCCAGGACTTTCTGGCACTGGTCGACTACGCCCACAAACCGGGCGCGTTGCGGGCTGTGTTGACCACCCTGGTGCGGCGGGATCGGCGGCTTGCGGTGGTGTTCGGGGCCGGCGGCGATCGCGACCCGGGCAAGCGGGCGCCGATGGGTGCGGTTGCCGCCGAACTCGCCGACCTGGTGGTCGTCACCGATGACAATCCGCGCCGGGAGGATCCCGCGGCAATCCGACGCGAGATCCTGGCCGGCGCGGCCGACGGCGTTGCCGAGGTGGTCGAGATCGCCGATCGCCGCGCCGCGATCCGGCACGCGGTCGCCTGGGCCGGGCCCGGCGATGTGGTGCTCATCGCCGGCAAGGGGCATGAAACCGGCCAGCGCACAGGCGAGGAGACTCGCCCCTTCGACGACCGGGTGGAACTCGCCGACGCCGTGGAGGCACTCAGGTCTAGGCAGGCCCGTGCATGATTGACCTAACCGTCGCCCAGATTGCCGAAATCGTCGGGGGCACACTGTCGGACATCTCGCCGCAGCAGGCCGCAGCGACCCGCGTCAGCGGCACCGTCGAGTTCGACTCACGCGCCGTCGGCCCGGGCGGGTTGTTCCTGGCGCTGCCCGGTGCGCGCGCCGACGGACACGATCATGCGGCGTCGGCTGTGGCGGCCGGCGCGGTGGTGGTGCTGGCCGCCCGGCCAGTCGGTGTGCCGGCCATCGTGGTTCGACCGGAACGGCCTAACGGCGCCGTCGACCGGTCCGGGGTGCTGGAACACGACGCCGACGGATCGGGCGCCGCGGTGCTTGCCGCACTGGCCAAGCTGGCCAAGGCGGTAGCCGCGGAACTGGTGGCGGGTGGGCTGACCATCATCGGGATCACCGGCTCGTCGGGGAAGACCTCGACGAAGGACCTGGTGGCCGCGGTCCTGGACCCGCTGGGCGAGGTGGTGGCCCCGCCCGGGTCGTTCAACAACGAGCTGGGCCATCCCTGGACGGTATTGCGGGCGACCCGCGCCACCGAGTATCTGATTCTGGAAATGTCGGCCCGCCATCCCGGCAACATTGCCGCACTGGCCCAGATCGCACCGCCGTCCATCGGCGTGGTCCTCAACGTCGGCACCGCCCATCTGGGCGAGTTCGGTTCCCGAGAAGCGATCGCGCAAACCAAATCAGAACTACCGCAGGCTGTTCGGAGAACCGGGGTGGTAATCCTCAACGCCGACGACCCGGCCGTGGCGGCGATGGCTGAGGTCACCGCGGCCCGGGTGGTCCGAGTCAGCCGCCACAGCACCGGCGACGTCTGGGCCGGGCCGGTGTCGCTGGACGAACTGGCCAGACCGCAGTTCGTGCTGCACGCCGGCGCGGCGGAAGCGCGAATCCGACTCGGGGTCTACGGCGATCATCAGGTCAGCAACGCGCTGTGTGCAGGCGCGGTCGCGCTGGAGTGCGGGGCGAGCGTAGAGCAGATCGCGATCGCACTCGCCGCGGCCGGACCGGTATCGCGGCACCGGATGCACGTGACTACCCGGGCCGACGGGGTGACCGTCATCGACGACGCCTACAACGCCAACCCGGATTCGATGCGGGCCGGTCTGCAGGCGCTGGCCTGGATCGCTCACGGCGGCCAGATCGCCGAACACCCGAGGCGCAGTTGGGCGGTGTTGGGGGAGATGGCCGAGCTCGGTGACGACGCGATATCCGAGCACGATCGCATCGGTCGGCTCGCGGTGCGATTAGATGTGTCTCGACTCGTAGTCGTGGGAACCGGGAGGTCGATGAGCGCCATGCACCACGGAGCGGTGATGGAGGGCACCTGGGGGGGTGCCGGAGATCGAGTGGCCGTCCAAGTGACTGATGCGGCCGCCGCCCTCTCTCTGTTGCGCGCCGAGGTGCAGCCCGGGGACGTGGTCCTGGTCAAGGCATCCAATTCGGCCGGCCTGGGGCCGTTGGCCGATGCGTTCGTCGCTGACGGTGCCGACGAGGGGGCGGCCCGCCAGTGAGGCAGATCCTGATCGCCGTCGCCATCGCGGTGGCCATGTCCATCCTGCTCACGCCCGCGCTGATCCGGCTGTTCACCAAACAAGGTTTCGGCCACCAGATCCGCGAAGACGGGCCGCCAAGTCACCAAACCAAGCGGGGTACGCCCTCGATGGGTGGTGTCGCGATTCTGGCCGGCATCTGGGCCGGCTACCTCGGCGCGCACCTCATCGGGCTGGCGTTTGACGGCGAAGGCATATCGGCATCCGGTCTGTTGGTGCTGGGCCTGGCCACCGTGCTGGGCGGCGTCGGATTCCTCGACGACCTGATCAAGATCCGCAGATCACGAAACCTGGGCCTGAACAAAACGGCCAAGACGGTCGGACAGATCACAGCCGCCGTGCTGTTCGGGGTGTTGGTGCTGCAGTTTCGCAACTCCGCCGGCCTGACACCCGGCAGCCCGAACCTGTCGTACGTGCGCGAGATCGCCACCATCGCCTTTACCCCGGTCGTATTCGTGCTGTTCTGCGTAATCGTGGTCAGCGCCTGGTCCAATGCCGTCAACTTCACCGACGGTCTGGACGGGTTGGCTGCCGGCGCGATGGCGATGGTCTCCGGTGCCTACGTGCTGATCACCTTCTGGCAGTTCCGCAACGCGTGCACCACGGTGCTGCCGCAGGACCTGCGGGGCTGCTACAACGTCCGCGACCCGCTGGACCTGGCTTTGGTCGCGGCCGCGACCGCCGGTGCCTGCATCGGCTTCCTGTGGTGGAACGCCGCACCCGCCAAGATCTTCATGGGTGACACCGGGTCGTTGGCCTTGGGTGGCGTCATCGCGGGGTTGTCGGTCACCAGCCGCACCGAGATTCTCGCCGTCGTGTTGGGTTCGTTGTTCGTCGCCGAGGTCACCTCGGTCGTCTTGCAGATCCTGGCCTTCCGAACTACCGGGCGCCGGGTGTTCCGCATGGCGCCCTTCCATCATCATTTCGAGTTGGTCGGCTGGGCCGAAACCACGGTGATCATTCGCTTTTGGCTGCTTACCGCGATCACCTGCGGGCTGGGCGTAGCTCTGTTCTACGGTGAGTACCTCTCTACGATCGGCGCCTGAGTTGCTGGAGCCGCTGGCGCCAGGCGCGCCTGTGCTGATCGCCGGTGCGCGGGTGACCGGCCGCGCGGTGCTGGCGGCGCTGACCCGCTTCGGCGCTATCCCGACGCTGTGTGACGACGACCCCGCCATGCTGGCCCCGTACGCCGAGAGTGGCGAGCTGACCGTGGATCCTTCGGCCGCGGTGTCGCGGATCGCCGAGTTTGCCCTGGTGGTCACCAGTCCCGGCTTCCAGCCGAGCACCCCGGTGCTGGCCGCCGCCGCGGCCGCGGGCGTGCCCATCTGGGGTGACGTGGAACTGGCCTGGCGGCTGGACGCGGCGGGCCACTACGGTCCACCCCGCCGCTGGCTGGTGGTCACCGGCACCAACGGCAAGACCACCACGACATCGATGCTGCACGACATGCTGCTGGCCGGGGGACTGCGCAGCGTGCTGTGCGGCAATATCGGCAGCCCGGTGCTTGACGTGCTGGACGAGCCGGCCGACCTGCTCGCCGTGGAGTTGTCCAGCTTTCAGCTCTACTGGGCGCCGTCGTTGCGGCCCGAGGCGGGTGTGGTGCTCAACATCGCCGAGGACCACCTGGATTGGCACCACACGATGGCCGACTACACCGCGGCCAAGGCCCGGGTGCTGACCGGTCGGGTCGCCGTCGTCGGGCTGGACGACGCCCGGGCGGCCGCGCTGCGGGACACCACGACCGCGCCGGTTCGCGTCGGCTTCCGGCTCGGTGAACCGGGCGCGGGCGAGCTCGGCGTGCGCGCCGGGCAGCTGGTCGACCGCGCCTTCGCCGAGGACCTGCCACTGCTGCCGGTCACCTCAATCCCGGTGCCGGGCCCCGTCGGGGTGCTGGACGCACTGGCGGCGGCCGCGTTGGCGCGCAGCGTCGGGGTGGGACCCGAAGCGATCGCGTCCGCGGTCTCGGGTTTCCAGCTGGGTAGGCATCGCTCAGAGGTGGTGGCCGTCGCGGACGGCATCACCTATGTCGATGACTCCAAGGCCACCAATCCGCACGCCGCAGAGGCATCCGTGCTGGCCTATCCGCGGGTGGTGTGGCTGGCCGGCGGTTTGCTCAAGGGCGCGTCCCTGGACGCAGAGGTGGCACGAGTGGCGCCGCACCTGGTCGGAGCCGTGCTGATCGGCCTGGACCGCGCACCGGTTGCCGAGGCGTTATCGCTACACGCGCCGGATGTCCCCGTCGTACAGGTTGTTACAGGCGAGGATGTTGTGATGCATGCGACTGCTGAGGCTGATGTTGCTAATGTGACACAAGTTAATAACGCCGGTGAAGCCACCGGCACTCGCGTGATGGCCGCCGCGGTGGCTGCGGCCCGGGACCTGGCGAAACCCGGTGACACGGTGCTGCTGGCGCCGGCCGGCGCCTCGTTCGACCAGTTCAGCGGATACGCCGCACGTGGCGATGCCTTCGCGGCCGCCGTACGCGCCGCGGTCCGGTAGGCGGTGTGAGTAACGCGCTGACCCGGCTACGGCGCCGGGGCAAGGGGAACGACGGCGAGACCAGCCCTTCGGCGTCCGACGCCCAAGAAGCGACCG
>JAVROG010000326.1:0-14563 GCA_032162865.1 Mycobacterium sp.
CGGCAGCGCAGCACGATTCTGTTGACCGGTTCGGCCCGTACCAGTCGGTGGTCCACTCCCAGACGTTCCCAGCCATGTCGTAGAGGCCATAGCCGTTGGGCGGGTAGGTGCCAGCGGGCGCGGTCCGCCCATAGCCGGGTTCCGGCCGATACGGGAACTCGCCGTGCCAGTAATTCGCCAGTCGCTGATCGGGCTGCTCGGGCTCGTCACCCCAGGTGTAGTCGGCTGCGGGCAGGCCGCCCCTAGCGGCCACTTCCCACTCGGCCTCGCTGGGCAGCGTGAGCTGGGCCCACGTGGCGTACGCCTCGGCGTCCTCGTAGGCGACATGCACGACGGGATGATCGGCGCGTTTGGTGATCGACGAGTGCGGGCCGGCGGGGTGGCGCCAACAGGCGCCGGGTGTCCATGTCCACCACTGACTGACATGCCGCAGGTCGACGGGCCCGGTGGTGCGATTGAACACCATCGAACCGGGTTGCAGGTTCTCGGCGGGAGCGCCCGGAAAGTCAGCCGGGGCCAGGGGCCGCTCGGCCACCGACGTGTAGCCAGTTGATTCGACGAACTCCGCGAACTCGGCGTTGGTGACCGTGCGCGGCTGAATCCAGAAGTCGCCGACCTCGACGGTGCGCGCCGGCGCTTCCTCCGGGTAGTGGTGATCGGAGCCCAGTTGCGCGGTCTGCCCTGGAATCCAGACAAGATCCTCAATCACTGAAAACGGTCGTCCAGTCGTCCTTGATGCTCACTATGGTCCAGCCGTACCGGCGGGCGTGGTCCAGCGCGCGTTCAGCGCCTGCCGTGTAGGCGAATTCGCGCGCGGCATCGTCGTGCAGGACCAGCAGTCGAAGTGAGGGAGTGGCTGGGGTGCCGGCGTACATGAGCATTTCGTCGTCACCGTTGGAGTTGCCCACCGCAAGGATGGGACGCCTGCCGATGCGGTTCCAGATGCGGACGGGCTTTTCCGGGCCGTCGTCGAAGACGTCCAGGGCGGGCTGGATAAGCAGGTCTCCGTTGCCATTTTGGCCTTTGAATCGCAACCCCTGGGCGCTGCCGACCACCCGCTCGGGTGGGATGCCGTAGATCGCTGACGTGATGGGCCGCATGAAATCGCGTCCGCCGCCCGACACGATGTAACACATAAAGCCTTTGCCCTCAAGGTATCTCAGTAATTCCACCATTGGCCGATAGGTGCACTCGGAGTACAGCCGGCCCAGAGCGGGATGCTTGGCCTTGGCGAAGAAGCGTGCGATCAACGCCGCGTGATCTTCGACGGTCATCGACTCGTGCAGTAACAGCACGCCTCCCGCCAGCGCTTTGAGGTCAGTGTCGTCGCCCTGGTAGTGCTTGGTGATGGCGGCACCGAACCAATTGAGGTCACCGCGCAGCGCGGCCTGGTACGGCTGCTGGGTGGCCAATGTTGAGTCCGCCCTGGCCCTTTCCGCAAGCCGACGGACGATGAAGTCGAGCTGGATGTACATCGGTTTCTCACACCACAACGTGCCGTCATTGTCGAAGACGGCGATACGCGCCTGCGGCTCAACGTACTCACTGCCGCCGTCCGTGGTTACCCGGTTTACAAAGTCGACGATCGCCGACTTGGTTGGCCCGTCGGTCCAGGACGCCAATTCGGCCAACGATCAGCCGCCCCGCGAAGCGAGGAACTTGTCGAGCTCTTCCACCGCATTGCTGATTGTGAACGACGCCGGTCCCTGCCGCGGCGGGAACTCCTTGAAGGTCTGTAGGAACTGTGTTGCTATCGCAGACCCGTAGAGGACCAGGAATATACGATCTATCAACCAGTCCCAGTACGTGTTTGACGTGATGTCGGCCTGCTCGTAGGGATCGGTGCGCAGGTTGAACAATTTGGGCGCGCGCAATCTGGTGAACGGCTCGAACCATAACTGCAGGGTGCCCTGGCAGCGCTGCTCCATGAACACCACCTTCCAGTTCTCCGCGCGGATGCCCAGTACGTCGCAGTCGTCGGAGAAGTAGATCATGCCGCGCCGTGGGCTCTTGGCCACTTCGCCGGTGAGATATGGCAGCAGGTTGTATCCGTCGATGTGGACCTTGTAGTCCATCTCACCGGCCCGGTGACCCTGCTTGAGCTTCTCCACGATGTCGGGTTCGCCGGCCGCTGCGAGGAAGGTCGGCAGCCAATCGTGATGCTGCACAATCTCGTTGGAGACCGAGCGCGGCTTGATCTTTCCGGGCCAACGAATCATTTCGGGAACCCGAAATGCCCCTTCCCAGTTGGTGGCCTTCTCGCTGCGGAAGGGCGTGGTCGCGCCGTCGGGCCAACTGTTGGCGTGCGGGCCATTGTCGGTGCTGTAGATGACGATGGTGTCTTCGGAGATCCCGAGTTCGTCGACCAGATCGAGCAACTGCCCGACATTGCGGTCGTGGTCGATCATCGTGTCGTGGTACGGCGATTGCCAGCGGCCGGACTGACCCAGGCTTTCCGGCTTGGTGTGCGTGCGGAAATGCATGTGCGTCATATTCATCCAGACGAAGAACGGGGTGTCCGCCTCGTGCTGTCGATTGATGAAATCCATACACGCGCTGGTGGTCTCGTCGTCGATGGTTTCCATTCGCTTCTTGGTCAGCGGTCCGGTGTCTTCGATGCGCTGCTTGCCAAGGGGTCCGTACCGGTCGTCGACCTCGCCCGAGTCTTCCTCGGTCGCCCACGAATGGATGACGCCCCGCGGTAGCAGCGCCGCGCGCAGCAGAGGCGCTTCCTCGGCGGTGGGGTAATCCGGGTTTTCCGGCTCTTCCTCGGCGTTGAGGTGATAGAGGTTCCCGAAGAACTCGTCGAACCCGTGCGCGGTCGGCAAGAACTTGTTCAGGTCGCCCAGATGATTCTTGCCGAACTGCCCGGTCGCGTAACCCAGCGGTTTGAGCAACTCGGCGATCGTGGGATCTTCCTTCTGCAATCCGACGTCGACGCCGGGCATCCCGACCTTGCTCATGCCGGTGCGGTAGACGCTCTGGCCCGTGATGAACGAGGCGCGGCCCGCGGTGCAACTTTGCTCACCGTAGGAGTCGGTGAACAACATCCCCTCGTCGGCGATCCGGTCGATGTTCGGTGTGAAGTAGCCCATCAGGCCACGGCTGTAGCAACTCAGGTTGGAGATTCCGATGTCGTCGCCCCAAATCACCAGAATGTTCGGCTTAGAAACGGGCTCAGAATCAGGCTTCGAAATAGGCTCAGAATCAGACATGGCATCCCTTCACGTTTTCGCCCCAGTGAGAACCATAGACGTGGGCCAACGCGAAGGAACTACTTCCGCATTATTAGCAGGGGTCGCCAGGCGGCGTGAAATACGGAACGCCCTCCACCGTGTAGCACGGCACCTCGCCGGCAAAATACGGAACCGATGCCGACGCTATAGCTGCGCCGGTCGCCACGTCACCAGCGATGTTGGTGCAGCCACCCACCGCGACATGGCGTCCGTCCGCACCGGCGCACACATCGGCCTGCGCTTCGGGCGCTATAGCCACCGGTGTTATCGCCAGCACCATCGCTGTCCATACCGCTGCAATCAACTTCGTCATCTCATACCCCTTTGCCAGCTAGCCTGGCCCCCCTTTGATGATCGTAGCCATCGCAGCGGCCGCCGGGAAGCCTCAACAATCCAGCTAGCCTCCCGCTCCCGAATTTCATTGCGGTCATTGATATCTCGCGACCGACTAATAACGGATGCGCTATCGCATTTGAAAAGACACCCGTTGGACCGGACTACGCATGGTTCAAAGCCCCTACTCGCCGCCCGAGTTGTTCTCCGGCTCCGCCGTATCGGCCGCGCGGCGAGCACGGACTGCCCTCACGGTGAACACGATCCCAAATACCGCGATGCCGGTGAAGACGAAGCTGAGGACCATGTTCATCGCCTCACCTGCGAAACAAACACCGTCCCAACTCCCGATGCTGCAGGCATACGAGCGGTTGACTTCGTCGCGCGCCAGCCACTTGTAACCGAAGAAGCCCGCCAACGCGGCGAAGGCGGCTATTCCCAAAGCCGCAAACACCGCGTTGCGCCAGAATTCGGCTTTCGAACTCAATTGCCCTTAACGCCTTCGATTTCCACGACCAACTTGCCCAGCACCTTCCGTGCGGCAAGTCGGGTGAGCGCATCGGGGATGTCCTCGAAAGACACTCGCTCAGCGATCGTGGGACGCACCGCACCGGTGTCGGCCAATTCCGTCAGTTGCCGCAGGATTGCTTCGAGGTGCTCACGGCTGTACCCCGCCGCGAGGACCCCGACCAGCGACGTGTTCGTCATGACCATCATTTGGACGTCGGGAGTTGGCCAGGAGCCGCTGGCGAAACCGACGGACAGATGCCGGCCGTCGCGAGCCAGGGCACCCATGGCCGCCGTGCCCTGTTCGCCGCCGACGGGATCGAAGACGATGTCGACGCCGGCCCAATTGGTCATTGCCCGCAGGGCGTGCGCGAGTGGTTTTCCGTCAGCAGTGGTATCGCCGCTGGCGACGACAACATGGTCAGCACCGAATGACCGGCAGAATTCTGCTCGGCTCTGGTCGCTTACGACGGCGATGACCTCCGCGGATAAAGCCTTTCCGAGTTGGACTGCCGCGATCCCGCTGCCCCCGGCGGCGCCGAGCACCGCGAGCCGCTGGCCGGCTTCGAGTCGGCCACGATCGACCAGCCCGATCCAGGCGGTCATGTTGGGGATCCAGAATCCCGCCGCGGCGGCATCCTGCATACCTGGCGGCACCGGGAGAACGGCACTCGTATGGGCAAGCGCTTCGCCGGCGAAGGAACCGTTGCCGTTCATGAAGTCACTGACACCCATCATCCTGGTGCCGACAGCGACCTCCGCACCGGGCCCCACCGCACTGACAGTGCCTACGAATTCCTGCCCGGGAGTAAACGGCACTGGTGGTGTCAGCGGGTAGGTGCCGCGGCACATGAGCACGTCCGGCAATCCAATTCCCGCTGCTGCCACACTGATTCGTACCTGGTCGGTGCCCGGAACCGGCGGTTCACGATCCACTCGGCGCAGGACCTCGGCCGGTTCACCAGCTCCGTGGACTTGCCAAGTTTTCATCATCGGTCCTCACCGGTGCAGGGGCTTGAAATCACACTATGATCACAGTGTAATTTGTAAAGCCGGAGACACGGTGATCGGGCCCGAAATGAGATTCGACGGCGAGGTGGACGATGGCTTGGGATTTCGAAACAGATCCGGAATTCGCCGAAAAGCTGACCTGGATGCGGGACTTCATCGACAACCAGGTCATCCCGCTGGAACCGATCCAAGCCGACCTGCCCGTGCAGGAGTGGGATCTGGTCAAGCGGCACCTGCAGAGTCAGGTGAAGGCTCAGGGGCTGTGGGGGTTGTTCCTCGACGCGAGCCTCGGCGGATCCGGTTCCGGCCAGCTCAAACTTGCGTTGATGTCGGAGATCATCGGCCGGTGCATGATCTCGATGGAACTGTTCGGTGTGCAGGCCCCCGACAGCGGCAACATTGAACTGTTGGCGCACGGGGCGACCGAAGCGCAGCGGCAACGGTGGCTGGAGCCTAATCTGCGCGGTGAGATCTCCAGCGCATTCGCACTCACCGAACCGTTTCTGGCCGGTGCCGACCCGACGGTGATCGACACCAGCGCGGTGCTCGACGGCGACACGTGGGTCATCAACGGGCACAAGTGGTTTACCACCAACGCCTCCTGTGCGGACATCATCTTGGTAGTCGCGGAAACAGACCCGGCCGGGCGGCCGTATCGGCATGCCTCGATCTTGGTAGTGCCCGCTGGTACTGCGGGCATGGAGATCGTCCGCGAAATTCCGACGATGGCCCACCCCGATCCCGAGTACGGTCGGCGTGGCAATCACGCCGAGGTGTTGTTCACCGATTGTCGGGTGCCCGGCGACCACCTGATCGGGCAGCGTGGCGGGGGCTTCGTGCTGGCACAGCAGCGGCTGGGCGGCGGCCGGATCCATCACGCGATGCGGTGGTTGGGGCAGGCGCAGCGTGCGCTGGACATCATGGGCGAACGGGCGGTGTCGCGGCGATCTCACGGCAGGCTACTGGGCGAGCATCAGATGGTTCAGGACTATATCGCGTTGTCACACACCGAGATTCAGGCCGCGCGGCTGCTGACGTTTCAGACGGCGTGGCGGATGGACCGCTTGGGTGCCAGTGCGGTGCGCGCCGAGTTGGGGATGGTCAAGGCACACGTGTCCAAGGTGGTCCTCGGCGTCCTGGACCGCACCATCCAGGTGTGCGGTGCGTTGGGTTATTCGGGTGATCTGCCCGTCGAACAGTGGTATCGGATGACTCGGTTCGGCTCGATCGGCGACGGGCCCGACGAGCTGCACAAATCGGTGCTGGCGCGCCACGTGCTCAAGAACTACCGCGCCGTAGAAGGGTGGCCCACCGAACACCTTCCGTCCCGACGTGCGGCGGCGGAACGCAAATGGCAGTCATTGCGCGAGGAAGCCGGTGTCGCATGAACATCCCACAAACCCAGCAGGTGAGGGTCGTCAAGGCCCAGGGTGCCGCGCCGGAGCCTGCGCAACGACCCGTCGGCTTACCGCAATCAGGCCAGGTGCTGGTGAAGGTCAACGCGTCCAGCGTCAACTTTCACGACAGCGTGAACTTGATGGGCCTGATCTGGGGGCCTTGGCCGCGCATCCCGATGAGCGACGGCGCCGGCGAAGTCGTGGCTGTCGGTGACGGCGTCACGACGTTCGCGGTCGGTGACCGCGTCATGGGTGCGTTTCACCCCGGTTGGCTGGACGGTCCGCCGACACCGCAGGCGAAGGCGGTCCTGCCCGGTGACACTTGCGACGGGTGGCTGCAGCAGTATCGGGTCACCGATGCCTCGGGTCTGGTCGGAACGCCCGACCACCTGTCCGACGTCGAGGCCGCGACGCTGCCCTGCGCCGCGGTAACGGCCTTCAGTGCGCTGGTCGAAGCAGGCATCGGCGCTGGCGACGTTGTAGTCGCCCAGGGTACCGGGGGTGTGTCCCTGTTTACCGTTCAGTTGGCTCGTGCGCTTGGTGCCGCCACGATCTTGACGTCATCTTCCGACGAGAAGCTCAAGGTCGGATCGATTTTGGGGGCAACGCATCTCATCAACTACCGGACCACGCCCGAGTGGGGCGCCGAAGTCAAGCGCCTGACCGACGGCCGCGGCGCCGACCTCGTCGTCGAAGTGGGCGGGCCGCAGACTCTGGCGCAGTCGGTACGCGCGACCCGCATGGGCGGCACGGTTGCCGTGATCGGCGTGCTCACCGGCTTCGAAACGGCTCCGATGCCGATACCCGAGGTAATGCTGAACAACCTAAGGATCATCGGCATCACGGTCGGCAGTGTGCGCGGCTTCACCGAAGTGTGCGAGTTGATCGCCACGTCACAGATGAAGCCGCACATCAGCCACGTGTTCGGCTGGGATGACCTCGGAGAAGCGGTGCGGGTGCTGCGTGCCGGCGAACACATTGGCAAGATCGCGATCACCATCCCATGACCACAGAGATCGACCTGGAAGTCGACCAGATCGTCGCTGCCGCTGTGGAAATCATGCGCGAGGGTGGCCTCAACGCGATCAGCATGCGCGCCGTGGCCACCCGCCTCGGGGTAACTCCTCCGCCGGTCTACTCGCGCATCGGCAATAAGGATTCACTCATCGACGCCGTTGCCGACCACCTGCTCGTGGATCTCGCACCGGACCTCGAGCGCGGCGAGCGGTGGCCGGACTATGCGCGGCGATGGGCCCGCCAGATGCGGCAACGATTGTCCGAGGCCGACAGTCGGCTGTTCCTTCAAGTGAAACGGCCCGCGTACCTGGAAGCCTCACGCCCGTTGTTGAAATCCATGCGCCGAGACGGGATGGGAAAAGATGCGGCGGTGCGAGCGTGCCGCCTGCTGACCTGGGCAACCGTCGGCTTTGTCGCGATGGACCACCCGCCGGCGGACAAGCGGGCCCGTCGCCGGCACAAACTGGCGGGCAGCGATCCGTCGGGGGTGACGGCTGACGAGATCGACGAACTGTTCGCCGCCCACATCGACTACGTCATCGAGGGCGTTCGCCGCGACGAAGAAATCAACCGGTAACTCCGCCGTCGATGGTCAGCAGGGATCCGGTGGTGTAGCTCGACGCGTCGGAAAGCAAATAGAGTGCCGCACCGACGATTTCGTCGGGACGGCCGACGCGACCCAGTGCGATGGGGCGAACGGTCTCGGGCAGCAGATCCGGATTGCGTACGAAGCCCGAGGCGGCGTCGGTGTCGAACGTTCCGCAGACGATGCCGTTGACCCGCACGCCAACGCCCGCGAATTCGGTGGCCGCAGCACGGGTCAGCGCGTTCAATCCTGCCTTGGCCGAGGAGTAGACGGTGGCCACGGGTGTCGGCTTGACCGAGGCCAGCGAACTGATGTTGACGATTGATCCACCGCCGTGCTCGGCGATGGCTGCGGCGGCCAACGCGGTGAGACGCGTCGGTCCCTTGAGGTTTACCCCGATGATCTTGTCGAACAACGTTTCTGAGGTATTCAGCAGCGACGGTGCCAGCGGACTCATGCCGGCGTTGTTGACCAGTCCGTCCAATCGCCCCCATCGCGAGACCGCGTCAGCAACGACTCCGTCGAGCGATTCCCAGTCCCCGACGTGGCAGGCAAGCGGATGTGCCTGTCCGCCGGATTCGGTGATCTGGGCTGCGAGTTCTTCGCAGGCACGCAATTTGCGGCTGGCGATGACCACCCGGGCCCCTCGCTCGGCCAGGCCAACGGTCATGGCGGCACCGAGTCCGCGACTCCCTCCGGTGATCAGAATTACCCGGTCGGCCACATCGAAGAGCGGGTCGGTCACAGTGCGAACCTCCGGGCGCGGATGAGAAGTTGGTCGACGATAGCGCCGAATACGGCGTGCAGGGGGTTGCGCGACTCGCCGCGAACGTGTTTGGCGTAGGAGCCTTCCAGCACGATGGCGAGCTTCCACGCACTGAACACCTGATACCAGTCGAAGTTCGACAGGTCGCGGCCCGTGGCCTGCGCGTACCGGTCGACGAGTTCAGCGGGCTGTTGACAGTGGGCGCGGTCGATGCCGTGGGGGCTGTCGGGCGCGGCCAGCGCGATGGGGTTGCCCTCTTCCGGCCAGAAGATCATGGCCCATGCCAGGTCGATAAGGGGGTCGCCGACGGTGGTCATCTCGAAGTCGACGACGCATACGATGCGGGGCGGCGCCGTCGGCGACCAGATCACGTTGTCTAGCTTGTAGTCTCCGTGCATCACGGTGAGATCACCTCGGGCTGGCAGGTTTTCGCTGAGCCAGGCAGCCAGCTCGTCGACACTCTCGAGGTCCCTGACCCGGTAGCTGCCCAGCTGGGCGAGCCAGCGATCGACTTGCCGGGCCAGGAAAGATTGCGGGTGTGACAGCTCGGCAAGGTCGGTGTTGGCCCAGTCAACCGCATGTAGCGCAACCAGGGTGTCGATGAGTTGCTCGCCGATTGCGCGCTGGGATGCGGGGTCGGCCCGCAGCGCCTCGGGCAGGCCGTCTCGCCGGATGACGCCGCCCTCGATAAAGGACATGACAAAGAATGGCGCGCCGAGAACGGTCACGTCATCGGTGCGTGCCAGCACACGCGGAACCAAAACATCTTCGGCTGCAAGCGCTTCCATGATTCGAGCTTCGCGAATGACTTGATGTGCGGTGTTGGAGACCGCGGCCAGCGGCGCGCGCCGAACCACCCACGGCACCCCGAGCCGATCGATGCGGAACATTTCGCAGCTGCCGCCGCCGCGAATGGGTGTCACAGTGATTTCGGCGGGTTCGCCAGTGACCTCGGCGAGCCACTGCGTGAAGCGGTCGACGTCGAAATCGGTTGGCGGCAGGTTCACGCGCGTTTCGCGCGGCTTCGCCGCCGGTTGCCCAGGATCATCTTCGCGAACTCGCCGGTAGCCGTCAGGAGCGGCCTGAATGCCAGGGACATGATCGTGTCGAGCGTTCCGAATGGGACCGCCGTGATGGTGACACCCCGGCCGTATTCCAGGTGCCAGGAACCCGCCTGGATCTCCAAGCCACGGGCGTGCCCCTTCTTCATCCAGCTCAGGTCACCGGGCCCGTAGGTGTAGGGAGCGATCTGATCCGTCTCGAGGTCGTAGGTGACGTACTGCCCGGCCAGGATCACCTTGTACACGTCGACGTAGTTGTAACGCCCCGTGTATCCGTTGGTGGCCGCGGGTGACCCGAAGATGAGCAGATACTCAGAAAGGCCCATATAGAGAAATGAGATCTTGCCAAGGATCCCACCGGCTTTGGTGGCTATCCAGGGTCGACGCTTGTTCTCGACGAAGTCCGGATACGCCGCAGACAGCTTCTCGATCAGTGCAGTAAAACGCTCGCCGGTCTCCAATGGGACATCGAGGACCTCGCCGCAGATCTTCGCCAGTGTTTCCGGATCGAACTTGTAGGCCACTGCCGCGTTCCTCTCCCGGTCAGCTCCGAGTACCACAGGAACGTTAGCGCAGTGGCGGGCGACCACCTGCTTTACACCCCGCCATGTGCCTGCGGTGTGATCTCTTGATGCGACCATGTTTGGCAACGCGCAAATATGGTAGATACAGCGCTATGTCGGCACTAAGCCGTCCCCTTCGTTGAAAGATATGGCGTGCCTGACGATCGACTGCTTACTCCCGGCCAGACGTGCTGGCGCGTGACGCGCGCCGATCAGCTCGCCTGCATTATCGATGCCGCTGATTACTTCAAGCACGTCAAGGCGGCAATGCTGCGCGCACAACACCGAATCGTGATTATCGGTTGGGATTTGGACGCCAGGATGGCATTCGAGCGGGGTGCCAAGACACTGCGTGGCCCCAACCAGCTAGGAACCTTCCTGTATTGGATGTTGTGGAAACGGCCGGGTCTCGAGATCTACCTTCTGAAATCCAATCTGCGTCTGCTGCCCGTCTTTGACGACATCTGGTACGGCCTGGCCCCGGTGGCGCTGCTGAACCAGATCAGCAACAAGCGACTACACCTCGCCGTCGACGGCGACCACCCGACCGGCGCGGTCCATCACCAGAAGATCGTGGTCATCGACGACACTGTGGCGTTTTGCGGCGGCATGGACCTCACAATCGGCCGCTGGGACACCCGCGCGCATCAGCACGACAGTCGCAGCCGTCGCGCATTGGGCCGCGGTTATGGGCCGCGGCATGAGGTGTCCGTCGCGGTTGACGGTGCGGCCGCGCGCGCCCTCGGCGAGCAGGCGCTAGCGCGGTGGCAGAGCGCGAAAGGCCAGTCGCTGGCGCCGGTTGAGGCTAAGTACACAGCCTGGCCCAAGAATTTGGAACCGATTCTGCGCAATGTCGACGTCGGAATTGCGCGGACGCTGCCGGAACTCGGTGGCCGCACCGAGGTACGGGAGGTGGAGGCACTCAACCTTGCGGCCATTGCGTCCGCGCGCGAAACAATTTATCTGGAGAATCAATATCTGGCAGCGCGACGCCTCGTCGAGGCGCTGGCCGCCCGATTAAAAGAAGAAGACGGTCCGGAGGTCGTCATCGTCCTTCCGCGCAGAGGCAACAATCCTCTCGAGCGAGGAACGATGGATAGCGCCCGCCACCTGTTACTCCAATTGCTCTGGGCCGCTGACGATCATCGGCGGCTGGGTGTTTACTGGCCGGTGACCGACGGCGGAACGCCGATCTATGTCCACTCGAAGGTGATGGTGATCGACGATTGGCTGCTGCGCATCGGATCGTCGAATCTCAATAACCGGTCGTTGGGGTTTGACAGCGAGTGCGACGTGGCCATCGAGGCATCAGAGGGTGCAGAAGACGATGAGATCCGTCGGCAGGTCATTTCCGTGCGGCACGAATTGCTCTCGGAGCACCTCGGTGTGTCCGTCGGCGACTTTGAGGGCGCCATGGGGGAATCCGGTTCTGTCTTGAAAGCTATTGAGGCACTTCGTGGAAAGGGCAAGACGTTGCGGCCACTGACCGAGCAGACGGTGTCGGGCGAGGCGGGCCCGCTGGCGGAGAACGACCTGATGGATCCCGACCATGTCCCGCGGTCACTGGCCCGAAGTGTGCAGCGGTTTCTAGCGGGGCTCACCCGATGACATCGCGAGTCGGAGTGATTGGTCTTGGCGAGATCGGCGGCGGCGTCGCCGTCAGCATGGCACGACGCGGACGGGTTGCCAGTGTGTTCGACGTGCGCCCGGATGCTGCTGCTCGCCTTGAAGGTGTTCCCGCACAGCGGGATTCCGTTGCCGAGGTGACCAAGAACTCTGATGTGGTGTTGATTGCGGTCGTCAGTGCGGAGCAGGCACGCGATGTCCTGATCGGCTCGGGTGGGTTGCTGGCCGCGGCGAAACCGGGTCTCATCGTGGTGCTGCTGTCGACTGTATCGATCGCGGAGCTGCACGAGTTCGCAAGCCTCTGTGGTGATGCCGGTGTCACGCTGCTTGACTGCGGCGTCACCAACGGCGATAAGGCGGCCGAGCACGGGATCATCGCCATGATCGGTGGGCCCGACGAGGACGTCGCAACCGCCCGCCCGGTGCTCGACGACTTCGCGAAGGCCGTCGTGCACTGCGGTCCGCTGGGATCCGGCATGACGACGAAGATCGCCCGCAACCTCATCCAGTACGGCTGGTGGGCGGTAGTCGATGAGGCGGCGAATTTGGCTGCAGCCAACGGTGTCTCACTCAAGACACTGCTTTCCGTCATGCGCCAGGCCGATTCGGACGGAAAGCAGACCCTACGGCTGCTCGACGTTCGTGCCGCGGAAATCACGGTGCCGCCCGAATACGCCGACCGAGCGGCTGCGCTGGCTCATAAAGATCTGGACGCGGCGGTCGATCTCGGCGCATCATTGAATGTCCCAACGCCACTTGCGGAAGCCACAAAGCCGGCGATACGAGACGTCTACACCGGTCACCGCGGCTGAGTCATCGCAGTTGCGGGAGCACCTCACCAGCGAACAGCTCGAGGTGGGCCAGATCGGACAGGTCAAGCAATTGGGCGTAGGCGCGTTGCACGCCTAAATCGGCCCAGCTGCCCAGCTTGTCGACGATCTCGGCGGGCGTGCCCACCAGCGGGCTGTTGGAGCGCATCTCGTCGACCTCCCGACCGATCACCGACGCGCGGCGGGCCACTTCGGCATCGTCGCGACCGGCGCACAGCACAAAGGCGCAGGAGTAGACCAGTGAGTCGGCCGGTCTGTCAGCCGCGGCAACCGCGTCGGCCACGCGCTGAAACTGCTTCTCGGCGACGTCGATCGTCGCGAAGGGAAGGTTGAATTCGGCCGCGTAGGCGGCGGTTAGCTCGGGTGTGCGTTTGGCGCCGGTTCCGCCGATCACGATCGGCGGATGCGGCCTTTGTACCGGTTTCGGGAGTGCGGGTGAGCCGGCGATCGTGTAGTGCTCACCCGCGTAATCGAACGTTTCACCCGTAGGTGTTGTCCACAACCCGGTAATGATGGCCAGTTGTTCAGTGAGTCGGTCGAATCGCTCCCGCACGGCGGGGAAGGGAATGCCGTATGCCTGGTGCTCTTCTTCGAACCAGCCGCTGCCCAGGCCCAATTCGACTCGACCGCCGCTCATTTCGTCCACTTGTGCCACCGCGATCGCAAGCGGACCGGGATTGCGAAACGTTGCGGATGTCACCAGGGTGCCCAGCCGGATGCGCGAGGTTTCGCGCGCGATCGCGCCCAGTGTCACCCACGAATCGGTTGGCCCCGGAAGGCCGTCGCCGCTCATCGCCAGGTAGTGATCGGAACGAAAGAACGCCGAAAATTCGAGCTGTTCGGCGGCTTGTGCGACGGCGAGTTGGTCAGCGTAGGTTGCACCCTGTTGTGGCTCGACGAATACGCGAAATTCCATTTCTTCCTCTGATTGGTCTGTGCCGCACAATGATAACGGTCAGGGTAGCTGAGGTTCTTCCTTGTCTTCGGGATCGTCGAATGTGACGCTGACGCGCTGGAAGCCTTTGACGCGTTCGGCTTTGGCCTTGCGCGTATAGGTCTTGCGGTCGGCCGGCGTGAGATCCACCTGATCGGTGAACGGGGTGAGCAACGCACGCGGGTGCAGCTGCTCGACCAGGACCACGTTGATCTCCGCACACAACACCAGCGTCGACGACACCAGAAACAAGAACGCCAACATGCCCAGGACCAGCGCGAAAACACTGTTGGTCGCGCTGGCCGACTTCACCACATGCCCGATGTAACCCGCACCGAACCATTGCAGTACCTGCCAGATGATGGCCGCCGCGAGAGCTCCCGGCAACACCTGCCGGTAGCTGAGTTCCCGCGCGGTGGTGACGCGAAAAGCCGCCAAACAGATCAGCCCGTTGATCCCCACGGCGACGAGGATGATGCCGATCTTCCCGAATACGCCCAACGAGCTGGTTGCGTGCCCAATCCCGGATAGCAGGGTGGTCGCGATGGCCGCCGAACCCAGCACTAACAACAGACGCAAGCTGCGCCGGCGCGACCGGATGGGATCGGGACGCACGTTCCGCGGCACTGCCCACACCGAGTCCATGGCATTCTGCACCGCCAACCCGACGCCCAGCCCGCCGTACAACGCGCCCAG
>JAVROG010000327.1:0-8758 GCA_032162865.1 Mycobacterium sp.
GCATCGGTGCGGTGGTGGTGCCGTTCTCCACCTTCGCCACCACCCGCGAACTAGGTGAACAATTGGTCCACGGTGATATCTCGATCCTGTTGAGCGCCGCATCGTTCCGCTCGCACAACTATGTGCATCGCCTCACCCAGATACTTGAGGGTGTCGCGGTCGACAGCGACGACCCGCTGTTCTGCACTGCTGCGCCACTATTGCGTCATATCGTTATCGGCTCCGCTTTGCCTGACCGCGCCGACGCCGTCGACACCGCGTTGCTACGCGCGATGGAAGAGGATGTCGACGGCCCAGACGTGTTGGCCATTGTCTACACGTCAGGCTCCACAAGTGCCCCGAAAGGGGTGGTCCACACCCATGCCGCGTTGCTCGGACATCAGCGCAACCTCAACGCCATTCGCGCTCTGTCATCCCAGGACAAGCTGTTCTGCAATTCGCCATTCTTCTGGATTGGGGGGTTGGCGTTCGGGCTGCTGGCGACGCTGGTCGCCGGTTCAACGCTGGTGTGCTCCAACGCCAGCGACGCCGGTGCGGTGCTCGACCTGATTGAAGCCGAAAAGCCCACCAAGACCAATGGTTTCGTGGCCGGTATCGCGCATTTGGCCGACCACCCGAGTTATTCGGGCCGCGACCTGTCGTCACTGCGGCGAGGCAATCTGTATCCGATCATGACGCCCGAGACACGGCCCGCCGACCCCGAGCTGCGGCACAACATGTTGGGGCTGACCGAAGCGGGCAGCGTCCTGCTGGTCAGCCCGGACGAATCCGACCAACCCGAACGGCGGCGCGGGTCCTACGGCAAGCCGGCGCCGGGCTTCGACACCATGATCGTCGATCCGGAGACCCACGCGCGGGTCGACGGCGGCGAGGTAGGTGAACTCTACATCCGCGGACCCTATGTGATGCAGGGGTACTACAAGCGCAGTCGCGAGGAGTGCTTCGACGCCGACGGCTGGTTTCACACTGGTGATTTGATACGTGTGGACGAAGACGGGTTCATGTATTTCGTTGGCCGACTGTCGGGAATGATCAAGACAAGCGGCGCCAACGTCTCCGCCACTGAAGTCGAGAAGGCTCTCGCCAAGGTCGGCGTCGCGGCACACGTCGTCGGGATACCCGACGCGAGGCGAGGACAGCTGGTGGCCGCCGCCATCGCGCTGCCGGACGGAACCGATGACCTCGACGAGGCTGCCCTACGCGAGCGTCTCAAAGCGGAGCTGTCGGCGTACAAGATCCCGAAGCGGTTCCTGGCGCTGCACCGAGCCGAGATTCCCCTGCTCTCCAGCGGCAAGGTCGACACGCAACAGTTGAGGAAGCTGTTCGGTGACTGACACCATCGACGGGCTGCTGGCGTCGCAAGCCGCTGCGCACGGCGCCAAACCCATGGTTATCGACCCGGTGTCGAGCGTCAGCTACCACGAAATCGACGCGACGACAGCAGAATTAGCCGCGGCATTCATCGATGCGGGTGTGCGCAAGGGCACCCGGGTCGGATTGATCATGCCCAATTGCACCCACTGGGTGCAGGTCGCGATCGCGGTGACCCGCATCGGCGCGGTGCTGGTTCCGCTGAGCACCTTGCTGCAGCCCGCCGAACTCATCGCCCAGCTGCGGATGGCCGCCGTGCAGTTCTTGGTGAGTGTCGAGGAATTCCGCGGCCACCGGTACCTGGACGTCGTCCAGTCGGCGCGGCGCACTGAACTTCCAGCGTTACAACAGTTTTGGACTGCCGATCCGCTCGTCCAGGTCGGCGCCGGCGAACGGTCCCGCCGAATCGTCGACGCGATGGCCGCCACGGTGACCCCCGCAGATCCGCTCGTCGTCATGTTCACCTCCGGGAGCAGCGGGGCGCCCAAGGGTGTCGTGCATTCGCACGGAAACGCGTTGGGGGCGGTGCGTTCGGGCTTGCCGGCACGCTGTATCACCTCGGACACTCGCTTGTACCTGCCCATGCCGTTCTTCTGGGTAGGCGGTTTCGGCAGCGGCATCCTGTCCGCGCTGATCGCCGGCGCCACCTTGGTGACCGAGGAACGGCCGCAACCCGAAACCACCCTGCGGTTGCTGGAGAAGGAACGGGTCACACTGTTCCGCGGCTGGCCCGACCAGGCCGAAGCGCTGGCACGGCACCCGGACAGAGCCGGGACCGACCTCTCCGCATTGCGCCCGGGCAGTCTGGAAGCCCTGCTTCCTGCTGAGCTGCGGGCGCAAAAGGGTGCGCGGGCAACATTATTCGGCATGACAGAGGCATTTGGACCGTACTGCGGCTATGCCGCTGACACCGATATGCCGGTGTCGGCCTGGGGCAGTTGCGGAAAACCCTTCCCCGGCATGCAAGTCCGCATCGTTGACCCCGATACGGGCGAAGCGGTGCCGGCGGAGACGATCGGAATGATCCAGCTACGAGGGCCGCACACGCTGCGCGGAATCTGTCGGCGCAGTCGCGAAGAGTTGTTCACCCTCGACGGCTTCTACCCCACCGGCGACCTCGGCCACCTCGACGAAGGCGGGTTCCTCTTCTATCACGGCCGCTCCGACGACATGTTCAAGGTCAGCGGCGCCACTGTCTATCCCAGCGAGGTCGAACGCGCGCTACGCACTATCGACGGCGTCGACAACGCATACGTCACCAACGTGGCCGGCGGCCAGGGCGAACGCGTAGGCGCCGCGGTGGTGTGCAGCAGGGTGCTCACCACCGAAGACCTGAGGAGTACGGCCCGAAGGTTGCTGAGCGCCTTCAAGGTCCCCACGGTATGGCTATTGCTGGATTCCGACGACGACGTTCCACGCGGTTCCACCGGCAAGGTCGATATCCATCGCCTGCGCGACATGTTGACCAAAGCGAATCATCATGAAGCACAAGATCAGCCGTGAGCCGGCATGCTCCGATCGGCCCGCAGGCCACGCGTCGTAGTCGCACGTCGGCATGCGCCCGCGCGGCCAGCGCGATTGCGGCGGCGGGGCCTTCAGACGAGTGACGGATAACGTTTTCTATCGCGCTGTACCACGCGAGCCCGTCAAGCCAGGATCGATGGTGCGCGCTACCGACTAGCGGCGACCGGGGACGCGCTTCAGCCGGTAAAGCCGGTAAAGGCGGGGGCAACGAAGCGCCGCAGGATGGACCGGTAGCGCTTGACATCGCCGTCACCATCCTCGAGGCCGCGCATCACCATTTTCGTGACGTTGCCCAGCCACAAGTGGACATCCGACCGGGGCAGCCCGGGCGGCAGTTCATTGTTCGCCACGGCCGCGTCGAGAATGGGATCCCACATCTCGGCTCGCACCATCTCCGTCGTCCCCGACGCGATCATTCGCCGACCGAGGCTCGTGCCATCGGGGTCGATGCAGTGCCTTGTCAGCGGGTCGCGGCGGGCGTATTCGGCGGTGTAGAGGACAGTCTCGATGAGCCGATCCGGAAGGGTGCTCTGGCGGGAGGTGGACTTGCGCACCAAGACGAGCAATGTCCGCGCGTGGCGAGTGATCAGGTCGATGAGTAAATCGTCGCGATCGGCAAAATAACGGTAGACGTTGGGTCGCGATAGTCCGACCTCGGATGCAATGTCGTCCATCGTGGTCTTGCGGATTCCGTGGCGGTCGATGCAGCGTTCAGCGGCGGCCAGGATGCGCTCGCGCGCATCGTCGGTGTTCGTAGGTGCCGTTGGCTGAGTGCGTGATCCTCGAGGCATGAAGCCGATGTTACTGGTTACGTCAGGCGTCCGGTGAAACATGATCGTGTGTCGTCTAATCCTTGTTTCGGCTTGACAGGCGGCGACCACGCGCACCATACTTACTTCTGACAGTTTTCGTATCTTGTCAACAGTACGGGGAGCACACGGATGGTCGCAATGTCTCAGCCGCGACAGATCGCGGTGGTCGGCAGCGGATTGATCGGGTCTGCGTTGGCCGGTCACCTGATCCTGGCCGGAAACAAGGTAGTCATTGGAGCGCGGCGGCCTGACGCCTTCACTCCGCCCGACTATCAGCGGGACGACATCGACTATCCGGTCCGCACGATCGAGGAGGCAATCGACGGTGCGGAAGTGGCCATCTTGGCGATTCCGAACGCGGCCGTGGCCTCGTTCGCCGAGGTTTATCGCGATCAGCTGGCCGGCGCAGTGATCATCGATCCTTCCAACCCGTTCCTGTGGCACGACGGGGGCGTGATGACCATCAAGGATCTCGGCGGTAAGACTTCTGGAACGGTGACCGCTGAGTTGTTCCCGAAATCAGCAGTGGCTCGCGCTTTCTCGCACCAACTCGCTGAAACGCTTTGGCTGCGGGGTCGCCGAGAGCCCGGAAGGTGGGCAGTTGGATACGCGGCCGACGACAACGACACCGCGTGGCTCACCGCCGACATCATCACCCAAACCGGCTTCGTGCCCATCCGAGTTGGCGCACTTGAACACTCTGCGCCCATCGATCCAAGTGGAGTGCTATTCCCCAGCCTGCTAGGGCTCTTCAGTCCACAAGGCATGCAAACGACCCTCGACAAAGGGCCATTCAAAGGGGAACTGCCATGTCGCACGTGACACCCGCGACTCTTGAAATTTCAGGCACCGAGTCGGGTCCGCCGACAGCTGCCTCCACGCTACGGAAGCACGCACCAGTCCTGGTTACCGAGAACCAAATTGCATTTAGCACGGCAGCGGCCGCACCAGTCGGGTTGACCCGCCGCCGGTGGCTGGACACAACCCTGATGGACGGACTCGGCCGCATCCTCACCGCGCTGACAAAGCCCCGGCCGCACTACCCGCGCCGTGAACATGCCTATTTCGAGGCGGCGCGGATGTCTCGGGCGATGGACCGACTGTGACGGCGCGGGACGCCCTCCGCGTGCCCTGCAGGCCCGCGCGGACCACGTTCGGGCCGAGGGCGTTTCGTCTCCAACGCCCTGCACCGTGTCCGGAGGTCCCGAGCGTAATGACAAGACTTATCGGACGCGCTCGGGTACCGATCGTCATGGCGATTGTGTTGGCTGCCAGGGCGTTACTGTTTCGCGGCTTCAGGGAGTCTTCGGGTCACACTGGTCCGTTCCGGATTCCGGCACCGCTGATTTGGTCATCCAGTTCGAGCCGAAACGCGTGATCTGTGAGGTCTACGGGCCGGCGGGCAGGGTGGCTGCCGGAGCTTTGCGTTGCTGGTCACAGCCAACCAGAGATGCCGGGGACCGGCGTGTTACTGATCGGTTAGCGAAAGGTGTTTAGGTGAAGGCTATTCCAGTTACCGGTGTGGCGGCACGAGCGTGGATACCGCTGGTGCTCGTGGTGGTGTTGGCTGTCTCGGGATTGATCGTTATGCGGCTGCACAAAGTCTTTGGCTCCCAGGACCTCAATGCCGGTGCCGGTGCCGGTATAGAAATCGTGCAGTTCAACCCAAAGATTGTGGTCTATGACGTGTTTGGCCCGGCAGGGACCAGCGCCACGATCGACTACTTCGACGCCGACGCCAACACCCACGAAGTCAATACGGCCCTGCCTTGGTCAACCACGATCTCAACGACCCTGCCCGCGGTCAGCGCCAACATCATGGCCCAGGGCGACGGTGACCAAATCGGCTGTCGTGTCACCGTGGATGGGGTGGTTCGGGACCAGAAAAGCACGGATGGCCTGAACGCACAGACCTTTTGTCTGGTGAAGTCCGCATGACCGACACGAACATCAAGCACGCCATGCCGCAGCCCAGGCGCCCGCTCATCCCGCACACCATCCGAGTGTTGGCGGTGCCGATCATTCTGTTCTGGGTCTTCATTACCGTCATCGTGAACACCATCGCCCCGACATTGGAAGAGGTCGGGCAGGCCCACGCTTCGCCGATGACTCCCGTGGACGCACCGTCCATGAAGGCGATGATGCTGATGGGGCACAACTTCAGGGAATTCAATTCCAACAGCACGGTGATGATCGTCCTCGAAGGCCAGCAGAAGCTCGGCGATGACGCTCACCGCTACTACGACAGCATCATTGCGCAGTTGAAGCGGGATCCCCAGCATATCCAGCACATTCAGGATTTCTGGGGCGAGCCGCTTACCGCGGCGGGGGTCCAGAGTAGCGATGCTAAGGGCGCCTATGTGATGTTGAATCTCGCTGGTGACCAAGGCACGTCATTAGCGAATCAATCCGTGGACGCGGTGCGCAAGGTGGTGGGATCGACGCCTGCGCCGGCAGGGGTGAAGGCCTATGTGACGGGTCCGGCGGCGCTCACCGACGACTTGCACGTCATCGGCAACGCAAGCATGGGGAAGATCACGCTGTTTAGTCTCGGGGCGATCGCGATCATGCTGCTGATCGTCTACCGCTCTGTGGTCAGCACGCTGGTCCAGCTGTTCTTGACCGGGATCGGGTTGGGCTCGTCTCGAGGAGTCGTCGCGGTTCTGGGCATCCACAACGTCTTTGGACTTACCACGTTCGTATCGAACATCCTGACGATGCTGGGCATCGCGGCGGCCACCGACTACGGGATATTCTTGTTCGGCCGTTATCGAGAAGCGCGTCAGGCCGGCGAAGATCGGGAAACGGCCTATTACACCACGTTTCGCTCGGTCACTCCGGTTGTGTTGGGTTCGGGCCTGACCATCGCCGGGGCGATGTACTGTCTGAGTTTTGCGCGGCTGCCGTACTTCCAAACGATGGGTGTGCCCGTAGCCATAGGAATGCTCGTCGTGGTGGCCTGTGCGCTCACACTTGGGCCGGCGGTTCTTTTCATTGGCAGCCGTTTCGGCTTGTTCGAAGCCAAGCGCGCGGCCCAGGGCGGCGGGCTGTGGCGGCGGGTCGGCACCGCGGTGGTGCGCTGGCCCGCGCCGATCCTTGCCGCCAGTGCCGTGGTGGTGCTGATCGGCATGGTCGCGCTGCCCGGATATACGACGAACTACAACGACCGGTTCTATATGCCCAAAAGTGCGCCGGCCAATCTGGGATACGCGGCCGCCGACCGGCATTTCTCGCCGGCCCGGATGAATCCGGACATCCTGATGATCGACGCCGAGCACGATATGCGCAATCCGGCCGACATGCTCGTTTTGGACAGGGTCGCCTATAACGTCCTGCGCGTCGACGGTATCGCGATGGTGCAAGACATCACCCGGCCCTTGGGAATTCCGATCCAACACAGCTCCATACCATTTCAAAACAGCATGCAAGGCCAGACCAACAACCAGAACCTGCCATTCTTGCGAGAGAGCATGGCCAACATGCTCAAGATGTCGGACGAAATGCAACTCACGATCAACAACATGGAGCGCATGTACGCCGTCATGCAGCAGCTCACAGCCACTACCCACCATACGGTCGGTACCACGAAGGACATGGTGGCGATCACCGACGAATTACGGGATCATATCGCGGATTTCGATGATTTCTGGCGGCCTATCCGCAGCTACTTCTACTGGGAAAAGCACTGCTTCGATATTCCGATTTGCTGGTCACTGCGGTCTCTATTTGACGCATTGGACGGGATCGACGGGATTTCCGACAAGCTGCACGACCTCGTAAAAGACTTGGAGACAATGGATTCGCTCCTGCCGCAAATGCTCGCGCTGTTGCCGCCGGTGATCAACAGCATGAAGACCATGCGCGGGTTGTCGCTGACGATGTACCAAACCATGTCGGCCACGATCAACCAAATGGCGGCCATGAACGACACCGCGATCGTCATGGGGCAAAGCTTCGATACCGCCAAAAACGATGCCCTGTTCTACCTGCCTCCCGAGGCGTTCCAGAACCCGGAGTTCCAGCGCGGTCTCGTGATGTTCCTATCACCCGACGGCAAATCCGCTCGCTATTTCATCACCCACCAAGAGGATCCCATGACCCCGGCTGGGATCGCGCGGGTCAATGCGGAGCGAACGGCCGCGCAGGCGGGCCTGAAGATGTCCTCCCTATCGGACGCCAAAGTCTATCTTGGCGGTACGGCCGCGACCTTTAGGGACATGGCCGACGGCACGAAATACGATCTCATGATCGCGGTCGTGTCTGCGCTCACGCTGATCTTCCTGATCATGCTGATCCTCACCCGTTCTCTGGTGGCCGCGCTGGTGATCGTGGGCACCGCGGGCAGTTCGATCGCCGCGTCCTTCGGGCTGTCGGTGCTGATCTGGCAGGATGCGTTCGGCATCAACATCCACTGGCTGGTGATGTTGTTGTCGGTCATGATCCTGTTAGCTGTCGGGGCCGACTACAACCTGCTTTTGGTCTCCCGGTTCAAGGAGGAGATCCACGCCGGATTGAAGACCGGCTATATCCGGGCCATGGCCGGCACGGTCGGCGTGGTGACTGCCGCGGGCCTGGTGTTCGCCGTCACCATGGCCTCCATGCTCGGCAGCAGTCTGCGCATTATCGCGCAGCTGGGTTCCACCATCGCCATCGGACTGCTACTGGACACGCTGATCGTACGCACGCTGCTGATGCCCTCGATCGCCACGCTACTGGGACGGTGGTTCTGGTGGCCGCAAGTCATCTACCCCCGCGGCGACCGCAACCTGCCCCGGATTCAGCAACCGACCGACGACACGGCCACGACCCAGCCGCTCCTCGTGGGCGCAACGAGTCACCAAGGACCGCAATGAGATTAGCGAAGCTCTCAGTGCCGGCGCTGGTCACGGCGGCGACGGTCGCTCTCGCCGCGCCGGCCCACGCCGACCCGGATGCCGATTTCAACAATCAGCTCCACGGCTACGGCATCTACGGTCCCCTTGACCACAACGCATGGCTGGGCAAAATCACGTGTGAACGTCTACACAACGCCCTAGACACCACTGCCGATA
>JAVROG010000328.1:0-6022 GCA_032162865.1 Mycobacterium sp.
CAGCCCTGGGTGCAGCTCGTGCTCGCCAGGGTGGAGGCGCAGGTCGCCGCGTACAAGCTCGTCAACATGCGGGTGAACGCGGCGATGACGAAGGGTGCGCTGAACATGGGCGAGGCGTCGGCCGCCAAGGTGTTCGGCACCGAGCTCACCCAGCAGGTGGCGCGCGAACTGCTGGAAGTCCTCGACCGCAACGGATTACGCCGTGGCGCCGACGCGCCCCTGCGCGGGGAGCTCGAATCCGCCGGCCGGGTCGCGGTCATCAACACCTTCGGCGGCGGCGCCAACGAAATTCAGCGTGACATCATCGCCATGGCTGGATTGCTGATGCCGCGTGCACCCCGTGACCTTCGTGCTCCAGACAAGTCAGGAGGAACCACCCAGTGACAGATGACGATTTCAAATTCCGGGCCAAGCTCCGGGCTCTCGTCGACCAGCCCACCGGCGGCACCGGAAGGGCTTCGGTGGCACCGGATCCGGTCAACCAACCGATGATCCGGCACTGGGCCTACGCGATGGCCGACATGAACCCCGTGTATCTCGACCCGGAGTTCGCTGTGGCGTCGCGGTTCGGCGGGATCGTGTCGCCGCCGGTCATGCTGCAGACCTGGACGATGCCGTCTCCGAAACTCGAAGGGATCGGTGAGCGGGGCGGCGCCCCCATGGAGATCAAGTCCAATCCGACGGCATTCCTGGACGAAGCCGGCTACACCAGCACGGTGGCGACCAACTCGGAATTCGAGATCGAACGCTATCCCCGATTGGGCGACGTGATCAGCGCGACGACGGTATACGAGTCGGCGTCCGATGAGAAGAAGACCGCCTTGGGTACCGGCTTTTTCCTGACCTGGCTGACGACCTACACCGACCAGCACGGCGAGGTGCTCGGGCGGCAGCGGTTCCGGGTACTGCGATTCAAGCCGGCCCGCTGATGGCGACCCGACTGGCACCGGCGATCAGTCCGGACACCGAATTCTTCTGGAATGGATTGCGGGAGGACAAACTTCTGATCCAACGCTGCAGTGGTTGCGGCGTGCTACGTCACCCACCCCGCCCGATGTGCCCGCACTGCCGCTCGTTGGAGTGGGAGGCCATCGAGTCGAGCGGCCGTGGCACCGTCTACAGCTACGTGATGCCGCACCAACCTCGCGTCCCGTTCTTCGACTATCCCTACGTCGTAGCGCTGGTGGAACTAGAGGAGGGCGTGCGACTGGTGTCCAACCTGACCGACATCGACCCGGCCGATGTGACGGTCGGCATGCCCCTCGAGGTCTACTACCAGGCCTTCGAAGGGGCCAGCGGAGACCTCGTGTTGCACCAGTTCCGGCCGAGCGGTTAGGCAGCGCACCATGGACTTCTCGTTTACCGAAGAGCAGGAAACCATTTCCAAACTCGCCCGCGAACTCTTCGAGCGCCGGGCCACCCCGGAGCGGCTCAGCGAACTCGAAGCAGGTGACGTCCGCTACGACGAGGCGCTGTGGAAGGAATTGGCCGCTGCCGATCTGCTGGGCACCGCATTGCCGGAGTCGCTGGGCGGTAACGGCGGTGGCTTTGTGGAACTCGGGGTCCTATTGGCCGAGGTCGGCTGGAGCGTTGCTCCGGTGCCGGCCTACGCGACGCTGGTGCTGGGCGCCGATCCGATCGCCCGGCACGGGAGCCCGGAGCAGCAGCAACGGTTCCTGCCGGATGTTGTTGCCGGAAAACGTATTCTGACAGCGGGACTGGCCGAACCTGGCCGCTCGGACCCGAGATTTCCCGTGGCGATCGCTCATCGCGACGGAACGAACTGGCGGCTCGACGGGGCCAAGGAGCTGGTACCGGCAGCCACACTGGCCGACACCGTGCTGATTCCGGCGTCGATAGCTGACGGTGACGACGGCGAGGTGGGCCTGTTTCTGCTTGCAGCGGACGCCGGAGGCGTCGAGATTCGCCCGGTCAAGACCACCAACCGGGAACCACACGCCGACGTATTCCTCGATGGTGCAGTGGTTTCCGAACGGGACAAGTTACCTGGCGACCGGCTGATCGACTCGCTCTACACGCGAGCGCTGATCGGACTGTGTGCCATCCAGCTCGGTGTCGCGGAGCGCGCCTTGCGCATCGCCGCCGACTACACCACCGGGCGTGAGCAGTTCGGCCGGCCGATCGGCAGCTTCCAGGCGGTACAGCAACGGATGGCCGACGGCTTCATCGACGTCGAGGCGATCCGATGGACCACCTGGCACGCGGCGTGGCTCGTCGCCGATGGGCAACCCGCCGACCGCGCGGCTCGCATCGCGAAGTTCTGGGCCGCCGAAGCCGGCGCTCGAGTTGCCGCGACCGCGCAGCAAGTCCACGGCGGCATCGGGATCGACACGACCTATCCCCTGCACCGCTACTTCCTTTGGGCCAAACACAACGAGCTCGCCCTTGGCCCGGCGTCCCAACAGCTTGCCCGCCTCGGCGCGACATATTCGGAAGGACCTGCATGACGACCACCGACAGCCGCTCTCGGAAGACCTTGCAATGGAAGGACATTTCGGAGGGCGATGAGCTCACCCCGCTTGAAATCCCGATCACCACAACGATGATCGTCGCGGGCGCGATCGCGTCTCGCGACTTCATGCCGGTGCACCATGATCGCGACTACGCCAAAATGCAGGGTTCACCGAATCTGTTCATGAACATCTTGACCACCAACGGGTACTGCGTGCGGTTCCTCACTGATTGGGCCGGACCCGAGGCAATGGTCAAGAACCTCTCGATTCGTCTTGGTGTGCCTGCCTTTCCGGACGATCCGCTGCGCTTCACCGGCACGGTGACCGGCAAATCCACCGGCAGCCCGGCCGGTCCGGAAGGCGAGAACTTCGTCGAGGTGACCTTCCAGGGCGCCAATAGCCTCGGCAATCACGTATCCGGCACCGCGGTGCTCAGCCTGCTCGAAAGGGGCTTTGAAAGGGACGAAGCAAGGGGGCAAGCGTGAGCCGCCTCCCCGGCAGCTCCGCCATCGCCGGAATCGGTCAGACGGAGTTTTCCAAGGAGTCCGGTCGCAGTGAACTGCAGTTGGCGTGCGAAGCGGTCAGTGCCGCAATCGATGACGCCGGGTTGGCACCCAGTGACATCGACGGCATGGTCACGTTCACCATGGACTCCAGCGACGAGATCGACATCGCCCGCAACGTGGGCATCGGTGACTTGAGCTTCTTCAGCCGCGTGCATCACGGCGGCGGTGCGGCCGCCGGCACCGTGGTGCACGCCGCGATGGCGGTCGCCACCGGCGTCGCCGACGTGGTCGTGTGCTGGCGTGCCTTCAACGAACGTTCCGGCTTCCGCTTCGGCGGAAGCGGCCGCACCAGCGCGGAGACTCCGCTGTTCATGGCGCAGTACGCGCCGTACGGATTGATCACTCCGGCGGCATGGGTCGCGATGCACGCCCAGCGGTACATGTCCACCTACGGGGTCACCAACGAGGACTTCGGTCGCATCGCCGTAGTTGACCGCGCGCACGCGGCCCGTAACCCCGATGCGTGGTTCTACGAGCGCCCGATCACCTTGACAGACCACCAGAATTCGCGCTGGATCATCGAGCCGGTCCTGCGTCTGCTGGACTGCTGCCAGGAGAGCGACGGCGGCGTCGCGTTGGTGGTCACCAGTGCCGAACGTGCGCGGGACCTTCGTCAGCCGCCGGCGATCATCACCGCTGCCGCCCAGGGCGCGGCGGCCAACGGTGAGATGATGACGAGCTACTACCGCGACGACATCACCGGCCTTCCGGAGATGGGTGTCGTCGCCGATCGCCTATGGCGCGATTCGGGCCTCAAACCCCAGGACATCCAAACCGCTTTCATCTACGACCATTTCACGCCGTTCGTGTTTACCCAACTCGAAGAACTCGGTTTCTGCGGGCGCGGCGAGGCCAAGGATTTCGCTACCATCGAACGGTTGTCACTGGGTGGCGAGTTCCCGATCAACACCAACGGCGGCCTACTTGGCGAGGCTTATATCCACGGCATGAACGGCATCACCGAAGGTGTCCGCCAGGTACGCGGCACCTCTTACAACCAGGTCGAGAACGTCGAACACGTCCTGGTGACATCGGGGACCGGTGTACCGACCAGCGGGCTGATCCTGGCCAAAGCCGACTAGGTGCGCCGATGACACAAGCTTCAACGTCGACCCCGGCGACCGAAACCCGTGAACTGATCCTTGAGTCCGCGTATGCCTGTTTCCGCAAGCACGGTCTGCTGAAGACCACGATCGTCGACATCGCCAAAGAGGCACGTGTTTCGCGTAGCACCATCTACGAGTACTTCAGGGACAAGGGCGAAATTCTGGAAGCCTGCGCCGAACATGCCTCCGAGCAGTTCTACCGCGAGATGTCCAGAGCCATGGACCGTGGTGGTTCGCTGGAGGAAAAGCTGGCCAACGCAGCGGTTTTCGTCACCCAGGCGCGGCGGGCGATCGCATCGGAAGAGTACTTCGACGAGGATGCGATCAGCCTGCTGCTGACCAAGGATGCCGCGGTGCTGTTGCGCGAATGTATCGACTTCTTCGCACCCCATCTTTCGGCGGCCAAGCTCACCGGCGAGGTGCGCAAAGACCTCGATATCGAGTCAGCCGGCGAATGGTTCGCGCGCATACTGTTTTCGTTGTTCAGCACTGCCTCACCGATTCGTGACATGGACGATACTGCCGTTGTCGCCGAGTTCGTCAGTGCGCACGTGGTGCGTGGCTTCGCCAACGATCGGCTGCGGCCCGGGCGTGGCGCGTCCAGGACCCGGTGAGCGTCCGCTGCCGTCGGCGAACTACTGCTTGGCCAGCGCGCGCAGGAAGAACGTCAGGTTGGCGGGACGCTCAGCCAACCGCCGCATGAAGTACCCGTACCACTGGTTGCCGAACGGCACGTAGACGCGCACCTGGTTGCCTGTATCGGCCAATCGCCGCTGCTCGTCATCGCGGATGCCGTAGAGCATCTGGTACTCGAAATCGTCTCTGTCTCGGCCTGATTCGCGGAGCAGGTCGGGGACGGCGTCGATAATCACAGGGTCATGCGAGGCCACCATCGGATATCCGCGGCCTGCCGTGAGCACCCGCAGGCAGCGCAGGTAGGAGTTGGTGACCTCATGAGCATCCCGATAAGCCACCGCCGCGGGCTCGTCGTAGGCGCCCTTGCACAGGCGAACCCGGGCTCCGACGGTGGCGAGCTCTTCGCAATCGCCGAGGGTGCGCAACAGGTAGGCCTGCAAAACCGTACCGAGCCAGGGAAAGTCGAGGCGCAGATCACCCGAGATCGACAGTGTCGACTCGGTGGTGGTGTGGTCCTCGGCGTCAACCGTGACCCAGGCGCCTACCTGATTGGCTCGCTCACAGATGATCCGCGCATTGTCCAGCGCGATCTTCTGGCCGTCGCGATCCAAGGCCTGTCCCAGTGCGGACAGCTTGACCGACACCTCCAGCGGCCGCACCCCGTCGGCTGCACAATCGCTCCGGCGCCCCAGAGCGTCGAGCAGTTCGAGGTAGGCGCGCACGGTGGCTGCGGCACCATCGGCGTCGGTCACATTTTCACCGAGATAGTCGATGCTGATGTAGCGGCCGGAATCCCGTAGCGCAGCAACAACCTTCAGTACAGCGTCCAGGTCATCACCGGGCACGAACCTGCGCACCACCCGACGCGTGACCGTGGAACGCTCGACCACGCCTCGCAGCCCGTCGGCCCGGCCGGCGGCAAGCAGGGCCGGGCGTACGGTGTGCGCGAACAGGCCGGCCATCAGTCTTGTCCCATATGGGGATAGGTGTGGTCGGTGGCCGGGACGAAGGTCTCCTTGATCGTGCGTGCCGACGTCCAGCGCAACAGGTTCAGCAACGATCCGGCCTTATCGTTGGTACCCGATCCCCGGGAACCGCCGAACGGTTGACGCCCCACCACCGCCCCGGTCGGCTTGTCGTTGTCGTAGAAGTTGCCCGCCGCGAACCGTAGCCGGTGCTGGGCGGTCAGCACGGCCTCGCGGTCGTCGGCGATCACCGCTCCGGTCAACGCGTACCGGGA
>JAVROG010000329.1:0-6028 GCA_032162865.1 Mycobacterium sp.
AGCGCTCCTCTTCCCAGAGTTGTTCTGTCAAGTCCTGGAACGCTGCGAGGGCAAATTTGTCGTCGGCGCGCATCACCGCCGACCTGCTCATCAGGGCTCGAACTACCGATCCGTCCTTGTGCGCCAGTTCAACCACCATGTTCGCCAAGGCATGGACGAACGAGAGTAGCGACGATTCCGATTCGGGGGCCTGATGGAAAATCTCGCGGAACCGCAGCGCCAGGACCTCTTCCGGATCGCACCCCACCATGTGGGCAAACGCGGTGTTGGTGAACAGAATGCTGCCATCATCCGCGATAGCGAGCACGGGAACCGGGATCCGTTCCAGGATCACCAGCGCGGGCAACTCCTTGAGGGTGGCGATCGGCGATTGGCTAGGTTGCCGACTTCGTCTTCGTTCCACAGCCTGATTATGGCCTATGTCAGAAGTTAAGCTCTCTCGGCTTGCGCCGAGGACGCTCGCGACGTTGCCTTCGGGTGCTCGATGCTCGGCTCGTTCCCGTCACAGCGTTCCGCTCACTCGCCTTCGGGTGCTGGATGCTCGGCTCGTTCCCGTCACTGCGTTCCGCTCACTCGCCTTCGGGTCACTACCCTTCGGGTGCCTGGTAGCGGGGGAACACCCCCACCGGCGGCGGCAACACCGTCCCAGGCGTCAGCCGCACCCCGGCCACGGAAAATGCCCGCTGGTCGTCGGTTTGACCGAGGAGATCTAACAACTTGCCGGCCGACTCCGGCATGACAGGAGTCACCAGCAACGCCGCAATGCGGACCACTTCGCAGGTGACGTACAAGGTCGTGCGGAATCGGTCCTGGTCCGCCTGCGACTCGCTTTTGCGCAGGACCCAGGGCTGTTGGGCCGAAAAGTACTTGTTGGCATCGCCGAGCATCAGCCAGATCGCCTCGAGCGCCAAGTGCATCGCCTGTGCGTCGAAATGCGCGCGCACCCGCTCCAACAGGCCGTCGGCCGTGGACAGCAACTCGGTGTCGGCGTCGTTGAACTCCCCGGGTTCGGGCACGGTCCCGTCCAGGTTCTTGGCCACCATCGACAACGACCGTTGGGCCAGATTCCCCAACTCGTTGGCCAGGTCGGTGTTGATCCGGGTGACGATCGACTCGTCGCTGTAGCTGCCGTCCTGGCCGAACGGAATTTCGCGTAAGAGGAAGTAGCGGACCTGATCGACCCCGAAGGTGTCGACCAGCGCCACCGGGTCGACGATGTTGCCCACCGACTTACTCATCTTCTCGCCTCGGTTATGCAGGAAGCCGTGCGCGAAAACCCTTCGCGGCAAATCGATTCCGGCCGACATCAAGAACGCAGGCCAGTACACGGCGTGGAACCGGATGATGTCTTTGCCGATCATGTGCAGATCCGCGGGCCAGTAGTCGCGAAACAACTCCGAGCTGGTATCGGGGAAGCCGGCCCCGGTCAGATAGTTGGTCAGCGCGTCGACCCAGACGTACATGATGTGGTCGGGGTGCCCAGGTACCTGCACACCCCAGTCGAACGATGTCCGCGAGACCGACAAGTTGCCCAGGCCGCCCGAGACAAAGCTGATCACCTCGTTGCGGCGCGTCTCGGGAGCGATGAATTCGGGGTTGGCTTGGTAATGGGCCAGCAGCTTGTCGGCGTAGGCGGACAGCCGGAAGAAATAGGTCTGCTCCTCGGTCCAGGTCACCGGGGTCTGCGTCTCTATCGCCAGCCGGCTACCGTCCTCGAGCAGCTGCGTCTCGGATTCGACGAAGAAACGCTCATCCCGCACCGAGTACCACCCGGCGTAGTTGTCCAGGTAGATGTCGCCCGCCGCCTCCATGCGCCGCCAGATTTCCTCGGAGGCCTTGTGGTGGTCGGCGTCAGTGGTGCGGATGAACCGGTCGAAGGAGATGTTGAGCTTCTCCTGCATGCGCTGGAACACGTCGGAGTTGCTGCGCGCCAACTGCGCGGTCGGAATGCCGGCCGCCGCGGCGGCTTGGGCGACCTTGAGGCCGTGCTCGTCGGTTCCGGTCAGGAAACGCACGTCGAACCCGTCGAGCCGTTTGAATCGGGCGATCGCGTCGGTGGCGATGTATTCGTACGCGTGACCCATGTGCGGGGCGCCGTTGGGATAGGCGATCGCGGTGGTGACGTAATAGGGCTGCTGTGGCTTCATGTCGGTTCCACCCTAGTTGGGTGGCTCCGCCGCTTGCGTGTGCACATATCGTGTGCCCGTGAGCTCCAAACGAGAAGCACCACCCGCGCCAGAGCCCTTGTCGCCGTTGATTGATGCCCACACCCATCTGGACGCGTGCGGCGCTTCCGGCCCCGAGGGAGTGGTCGCCATCGCCGATCGCGCGGCGGCCGTCGGTGTGGCCGCAATGGTCACCATCGCCGACGACATGGATTCGGCCCGCTGGGTGACGCAGGCGACCGAGTGGGATCCACGGGTTTACGGCGCGGTGGCGCTGCACCCCACGCGGACGGATGCGCTCACCGATGCCGCCCGTGCTGAGATCGAGCAACTGGTGGCCCACCCGCGGGTCGTGGCCGTCGGTGAGACGGGCATGGATATGTACTGGCCGGGCCGCCTCGACGGCTGCGCGCAGCCCGACGTGCAACGCGAGGCCTTCGCCTGGCATATCGATTTAGCGAAACGGATCGGCAAGCCGCTGATGATTCACAATCGGCAGGCCGACCGTGAGGTCCTCGATGTGCTGCGCGCCGAGGGCGCCCCGGCGACGGTGATCTTCCACTGCTTCTCGTCCGACAGTGAGATGGCCCGCCGGTGCGTCGACGCCGGGTGGTTGCTGAGCCTGTCCGGGACGGTGAGCTTTCGGAACGCTCGGGACCTGCGCGAAGCCGTTCCGCTGATCCCGGTCGAACAACTTTTGGTGGAAACCGACGCACCATTTCTGACCCCACACCCGTATCGGGGCGCAGCGAACGAATCGTACTGTCTCCCTTATACCGTGCGCGCGCTGGCTGAGCTGGTCGATCGTCGGCCCGAGGAGTTGGCGGAAATCACCACGAGCAACGCTCGCCGCGCTTACGGATTAGGCCCCGATCCCGAGCCGGACCCCTAATCGGCCCCGACACAGGCACCTCTGAGTTGCTCAGCATTGGTCGGTTCGTTACCGTCTTGTGATCGTACGGGTGGGCCTCTGGGCCCATTTTGTCATTTCAGCTGAATAGGTTTTGAAGCTCATCGTTGAGTTGTTGCTGCTAAGGGTTGATTAGGTCGGGACTGAAACACATTGATACTGCTTACTAAACTTCATCAAACTGAATCACCGATGTTGCGCCTGATAGTTGGCGCCCTGCTGTTGGTGCTGGCCTGCGCCGGTGGGTATGCGGTCTCTGCCGCCAAGACCATCACGCTGACCGTCGACGGAACCTCGCTACGAGTGACGACGATGAAGTCGCGCGTGATCGACATCGTCCAGGAGAACGGATTCTCGGTCGACGAGCGTGACGACCTTTCCCCCGCCCGCGACGTCACCGTTCACGATGCCGCCACCATCGAACTTCGGCGCAGCCGGCCGCTGCAGATCACGCTCGACGGCCAGAATTCCCGGCAGGTATGGACTACCGCGTCAACTGTCGATGAAGCGCTGGCACAACTTGCGATGACCGACACGGCGCCCGCCGCCGCCTCTCGCGCCAGCCGTGTCCCGTTGGCCGGCATGGCACTGCCAGTCGTGAGCGCCAAGACGGTCCAGATCAACGACGCCGGCGCGGTGCGCGCCGTGCACCTGCCGGCCGCCAATATCGCCGGACTGCTGACCGCCGCCGGCATACCGCTGGTGGACAGCGACGACGTCGTGCCCGCGGCGACAGCCCCGATCGTCGACGGGATGGAGATCCAGGTCACGCGCAACCGCATCGAGCGGGTCACCGAGCGCATGCCGTTGCCGCCCCCGGCGCGCCGCATCGAGGACCCGGAGCTGAACATGAGCCGGGAGATAGTCGAAGAGCCGGGCAGCCCCGGCGTCCAGGACGTGACGTTCGCGGTGGCCCAGGTCAACGGCGTCGAGACCGGCCGCCTGCCGATCTCCAACACCGTGGTGGCGCCGGCGCGCGAAGCCGTGGTGCGGGTGGGCACCAAGCCGGGCACCGAGGTCCCTCCGGTGAGTGACGGGGGCATCTGGGACGCCATCGCGGGCTGCGAAGCCGGCGGCAACTGGGGGATCAACACCGGTAACGGGTACTACGGCGGCGTCCAGTTCGACCAGGGCACCTGGGAGGCCAATGGCGGGCTGCGGTACGCCTCACGCGCTGACCTGGCCACCCGCGAAGAGCAGATCGCCGTTGCCGAGGTGACGCGGTCCCGTCAGGGTTGGGGCGCCTGGCCCGTGTGCAGCGGACGGGCGGGGACGCGCTGACCATCCGGTTACTCGGGCGCACCGAGATCAGGCGGTTGGCCAAGGAGCTTGACTTACGACCACGCAAGTCCCTCGGACAGAATTTCGTGCATGACGCCAACACGGTGCGACGGGTGGTCGCCGCCTCCGGCGTAGGCAAATCTGACGTCGTTCTCGAGGTCGGGCCCGGGTTGGGTTCGCTGACGCTGGCACTGCTCGACCGCGGCGCGACCGTCGCCGCCGTCGAGATCGACCCGGTGCTGGCGGCTCGGCTGCCGCAAACCGTGGCCGAGCATTCCAACAGCGAGATCCAGCGGCTTACTGTGGTCAATCGCGACGTCCTGACGCTAAGCAGGGCGGATCTGGCCGCCCAGCCGACTGCGGTGGTGGCCAATCTGCCGTACAACGTCGCGGTTCCGGCATTGCTGCATCTGCTCGCCGAATTCCCCTCCATCCGCGTCCTGACAGTGATGGTGCAGGCCGAGGTGGCCGAGCGGCTTGCCGCCGCACCGGGCGGCAAGGAATACGGCGT
Source organism: Mycobacterium sp. (assembly GCA_032162865.1). GTDB lineage: Bacteria > Actinomycetota > Actinomycetes > Mycobacteriales > Mycobacteriaceae > Mycobacterium. The sequence continues at coordinate 4,868 of JAVROG010000329.1, forward strand.
GCCCAGCGTCAAAGCGAACTTCTTCGGCCGGGTACGACGCTGCGGCACGGTGTCGCCCACGGTCTTCTGGCCCATTCCGCGCGTCTACTCCGGACTGGTTCGAATCGACCGTCACGAGGCGCCGCCCTGGCCCGTCGATGACGCGTTCCGTCGACGCGTCTTTGCGCTGGTGGACATCGCATTCGCGCAGCGGCGCAAGACTTCTCGCAACGCTTTTGCGGAGTGGGCAGGTTCGGGAAGCGAGTCGGCAAACCGACTGCTTGCGGCCAGCATCGATCCCGCGCGGCGCGGCGAGACGCTGTCAATCGACGACTTTGTGCGACTCCTGCAGCGGTCTGGCGACCCGGACGGCGCGCCGGGCCCAGGACAGGACCCGGCGCACGTTTCTGCCGGCTGAGGCTGTGCCGATGTGCTGCGCCCGCGGTGCCGCTGCGTGTGGTTGGCCGGTGGCAGCGATAGTCTGCTGCGGTGTCTGGCATGTCTGACGGCAACACCGCCGAGCTGTGGGTGCCTACCGGGTCGGTAACCGTTCGGGTGCCCGGCAAGGTCAATCTCTACCTGGCCGTCGGTGATCGCCGTGATGACGGCTACCACGAGCTGACGACGGTGTTTCACGCCGTCTCGCTGTTCGACGAGGTGACGGTTCGTAACGCCGACGTGCTGTCGCTCGAGCACGTGGGCGAGGGTGCAGGCAAACTGCCCACCGACGAACGCAACCTCGCCTGGCGGGCGGCTGAGCTGATGGCCGACCACGTGGGCCGCGCTCCCGACGTGTCGATCCTGATCGACAAGTCCATTCCGCTGGCCGGTGGCATGGCGGGTGGCAGCGCCGACGCGGCCGCGGTGCTGGTGGCGATGAATTCGCTCTGGGAGCTCAACGTGCCTCGCCGCGATTTGCGCGCGTTGGCCGCGCAGCTGGGCAGCGATGTGCCCTTCGCGCTGCACGGTGGCACCGCGCTGGGTACCGGTCGCGGCGAGGAACTGGCTACGGTGCTGTCGCGCAACACGTTCCACTGGGTGCTGGCGTTCGCCGACAGCGAGCTGCTCACCCCGGCGGTGTACACCGAGCTGGACCGGCTCAGGGACGTCGGAGAACCACCGAGGCTTGACGAGCCCGGCCCGGTGCTGGCGGCCTTGGCCGCTGGCGACCCGCAGCAGCTT
>JAVROG010000330.1:0-2949 GCA_032162865.1 Mycobacterium sp.
GCGCCATTGCTGGCCCTACCACGCCCGCCGACGATGAATTAGCCGGATTGCCACCGCATCTCATCTCGGTCAACGAGCTGGATCCGGTTCGCGACGAGGGAGTCGCCTACTACCAAAAGCTAAAGCGCGCAGGAGTCGCGGCCAGCCTGCGGACTGTTGCCGGCGCCTGTCACGCCGCCGACATGATTTTTCCGGCTCACATGCCCGACACTTACCGGGCGGCCGTCACCAGAATCTGCGACTTCGTGGCAAGCCTTTGAGCGAGGAGACGCCACAGCCGGGCAAGGTGGTGCGGTGCTCTCCGCCCTAGCAGTTCGAGGGCAGGGGCTGGCCACGCGGGATTGTGTCCTGGTTGCAGAGGCCTGATTCTCCGCGTGGAGCGGGCGGGTGCAGGGTTGGGGTTGGGCCCGGGGTGTTTGGCGGTGCGGGGTCTGCATTGGCCATTGCGGCGGGCAGTCCCATAACAGCCATCCCCAACCCACCGGCGAGGACGGTTCTGGCTGCCAATTTTTTGAGTTTGGGCCCAGTGGTGTAGTCGGGGTGATGGGTGGTGGTCATGATGTTTCCTTTTGTGGTCGCCGCCCGGGGTGGGCCTCCCGCTAGGTAGGGACCACCCCCGCCAAAATCGGAAAGCATTCAACAATTGTTCCGGGGACCCTTCAGGGCGGAGCCGGAATCCCCCGGCAGTGGGGGTGCGCCCAACTTAGATTGAGACTATGCCGGGGGAGGAGGGTGTATCGCTTTTTCGTGGAATTCGAGGTGGCGGTCGCGACATCGAGCCTTGCTGGTGGGCTCTGGCAACCGGAGATGCCTACCCTGCGGCGGCCGACAGGGTTTGGATAGCCGCGCCCAGTGACTCCGGAGACGTCGCGGTGTCGCCGACGTACGGGTGCGAAAGTTCCACGACGAGGAACAGGTCGGTGGCTAGCAGCACGCCCACGGTCGCGACCAACGCGTAGTGAATGGCGGGTTTCTCGACGCCGTAAACCAAAGCGCCGCCAAGGACCAGCCCGCTGGTCAGGAAGAAGACTGTCCACATCGACCAGGGCAGGCCGTTGTCAGTGCGGGCCCGGAGCGTCCGTTCGGTACGTGACTGACTGATTTTGTGAAGAGAATCGAAAGAGGTAGCGAGGTAAGTCTTTTGGGTATCGGTGCGCGGCTGAACTTGGTCGTATGCGGAGCGGAGACGTTGCAGCGCTTGGCCGGCCGCAGGATAGGTATGGCCGTGTGCGACCAGCGGCCACTCTGTTACCGCCGCGCGTTCATAGTCCAGCAGCGCCGCGCGGATTCGGTCGCCGTCGGGCTTGTCGAACACGGTGAGGTCGCTGGCCATCTGTACTGCGGTCGCGCCCTCGACCCGCATGTCGTCATCCGCAGCATTGTTCTGTCCCCACATCGCGGTAACGACGAATCCGGTAAAGAACGCGTACACGAAGCCGACCAACATGAAGGCGAACTGTGTCACCTCGCTGCGCTCGTCCCCCCTGAGCCCGGGGAATCGATGCCGGACAAATTTCAGGGCGAGCACTGCGCCGCCTGCGACGAGTACGTTGAATCCGAGCAATAGCAGCCACGACGGGACGTTGCTCACGATCCAAGCACTCACAAGCCAGACTCCTCCCGAGCACCGCGCTGGAAACCCCAGGCCTGATGTTCGCGCTGCCGGGCGGCACTCCTAGAGCTGATGACGGCATCGACGATCATGGGGCCCACGATCTACGCCGAGACGATCCTCCACTACCTCTCCGTGGGCAGGCAACTCGATCGCAAGGAAGTTGCGTGCGATCTCGAAGGTTTCCGGGTTCCGGTAGCGAGGGCGATCACGAGGAGTGTTGCCGGGATTGGTCTTTGGATACCCGTCACGTCGCCGAACCGGTGAATAAGTCCCCGGGCTCGTGCTCGAGGACTGCGCGATCGAACTTCCACATGTTCAGGGAAGTATGCGACACCTGCGCCGAGCAGGCCCACGACGATCATTAGCGACGCCAAAGTCGTGCAGGACACCAAAACCGTGAACAGTGAGATGATCACCCAAACCAGAGCCGCGACGGAGATGAGCCAATCGAACCGTCCGAGGTCGAAGCCGCCGTCACCGCGGACGAAATTCCATCGCACCGCCAGATAGCGAACCACGGTCCCGATGTACTGCGCGATACCCGCCTAGCTTCCTAGTAAGAGAAGCGACAACAACGGTGCTGCGACGTGGGCCGCCCCGGCCGAGGACACGGCCTGGTTCTGCGCCGGAGAATTCGTTCGTTATGTCGCCGGTGGAATGCTCTGCTCGTAACGAAACATGTTGCCGGGATCGTACTTTGATTTGACTGTCCGCAGCCGGTCGAGGTTGGTGCCCCAGTAGGCCGTGGCCCAGTTAGCCATGCCGGCGTTCGGCACGTTCACGTAGGCGCCGTCTACGTAGGGTTGCAAGGACTCGCTGAAGTCCGCAATCCAGGCCTGTGCTCGCGCCGTCAGCTGCTCATCGGGGGCGGGTCCACCGCGAACGCCCCAGCCGACACCGGGTTCGGCGTAGAACAGTGCGTTGCGATGGGCGAATGCCGAGCCGCCCGCGGGCTCGCTGCACTTGACTGCGCCGCCGAACGCGTTGGTGAAGTAATTGCAGCTCGGCGTCGGGGCTTTGGCCATGAACTGACCGATCAAGTCGATCGCGGCGGCCGGGAAGGGTTGAATGATGAACTGCGAACTGAACTTCCAGTTCGCGGGCTCCTCCGCAGTGGGTGTCTGGAAACCGGCGTAGGTGTCGGCCCAAGGTGCGGTTGCAGTGGTTATGTGAGGCTCTCCGACCGACAGGACCGGCCCCAGCAGTCCCGTCGCCTCGGCGCCCGACCCTGAGCAGAGAGCCGCGGACAACAGGATCTCGCCGCGATGGATCTCGAGCTGGCTAGTGAGCCGGCTGTCGGTGTTCGGCGCCGAGTGCTGCCAGGCGTCGAAGAC